>NZ_JBEOPO010000056.1:0-26485 GCF_040310145.1 Shewanella sp. S1-49-MNA-CIBAN-0167
GAGCGATGAGAGCGATGAGAGCGATGAGAGCGATGAGAGCGATGAGAGCGATGAGAGCGATGAGAGCGATGAGAGCGATGAGAGCGTTTACAAGCCTAGGGACTAGGGCGCTTCGCTGCTAGATGCTATAAGAGCTAAGAAGGGTTGCGGGTATTGTGCGATGACAAGCGATAACGAGCGGTGAGAGCGTTTACAAGCCTAGGGGCTAGAGCGCTTCGCTGCTAGATGCTATAAGAGCTAATGCTAGGATTGAACGCTGTGTTAATGGTCAATCCAGATGATATCGGTGAGATTGTTTAAAAAGATTAAATGGTTGAACAATGTATAGATTAAATAGTGAAAAAGCTGGTGTGGAGAAGCTGTAGGTATTTAGATTTTTCGCTTGATACCGCTTGATACCGCTTGATACCGCTTGATACCGCTTGATACCGCTTGATACCGCTTACTAATTATTACTAGTGCTTGATACCACTTACTATTGCTTTTCTAAGTGGAGCACAAATAATTAAGGCTTGATGTTGAATGACTACTGCAAGTAGTGGTATCAACAATCAAGCCCTAATAATCAACCTATTAAATAAGCTAATTTATAATAGCAATTCTTACTTTTTGTAAGAAGAAGCCATGTTGTCTAAACGGTCATTAGCACGTTTAGCTTCGGCTTGTGCGTCCATAGAAGCAGCTTTAGCGCCTTTAACATCGGCAGATAGCATGCTTTGCTCAGACTTTAAAGAACCAACTTCTGCTGATAGTTGATCAACTTTGTTACCTAAATTTGCTACACTTTCTTCTAAAGCAGTAGTGTTAGCACAACCACCTAATAAAGCAGTCATCGCAACACCAGCAATCATCAGTACTTTCTTATTCATGGGTAAATCCCTTAATATAGGTTGTTAAATAGCGCAACGGCATCTGCCTTTGCAACGGCGTAATTATGTCACAGATTTTTTTATTTGCCATAGGCAAATAAAACATTGTTCATCTAAAATAGCGAAATAAATGAAAATTGCAAGTCTACTGGGGAAAAAGCATCATTATTTACTGATTTTATATAAATTTTAGTGATTTATTGCTTATTCCTCGCTAAAAAATGCATTTTTCCGCTTTTATTCATAAAACGCTAAACAGGCAATCACTAATGAAACGTTAATTATTTAAGTTGTTGTATTTTATAGGTATTAATCGTTTCTATTCGTTTTAACTGCAGTTGGTTTTTAATTTGTGAACCTTGGTAGCCCGCGGTAATAATCGACTGCACATCAACGTTGTTTGCTAACTGATAGCAGTGTTGTAAATATTCAGCTTGTGGATATTGTACTTGTTCGGATCCGCTGCGTCCTCTCATGTCGCCATGACAACATAATAATAGCTCTGTTAAGCGTTGAGGTTTACGCCAAAAATCACCTTTATCGAATAGTTTTATGATGGTTTCAGCTCTTAGTTCAAATGCATTATGAACATTTTGGTGCTGATCACTGACTAATAGTGCTAGATCGCGATATTCATTGGGTACCCGTATTCGTTCACAAAGCTTTTTAATGACGCTTAAGCCTTTTTGGCCGTGACCATAATGTTTCGGCCAATCTTGTTTTGGCGTTAATGCTTTGCCTAAATCATGTACCAATGCGGCGAAACGTACGGCTTTATTGTCACTTAACAGGCTAGTTTGCTCGAGAACCATAAGGGTATGGATACCCGTATCTATTTCAGGGTGCCACTTTTCTGGTTGCGGTACCCCAAACAACGCATCGACTTCTGGAAATAATACCGCCAATGCTTGGCATTGCTTTAACACGTCGAAAAAGACCTGCGGACTTTGACTCGCTAATGCCTTGTCACATTCCTGCCATACCCGCTCCGGCGTGAGGTGATTGAGTTCATCGCTGTGGGCAATTTTTGTCATCAGTTGTAAGGTTTCGTTTGCAATGGTAAACCCTAAGTGATGAAATCGAGCCGCGAAACGGGCCACGCGTAATACACGTAATGGGTCTTCGATAAATGCATCTGAAACATGGCGAAGTACTTTGGCGTTAATATCATCAATGCCATTGTAGGGGTCGTATACGTTACCATCACTATCTTGTGCAATGGCATTGATGGTGAGATCGCGGCGCAGTAAATCTTCGGCGAGGGTGACACCTTTATTCGCATCACAGCTAAAACCTTGATAGCCGTTACCGGTTTTTCGTTCCGTTCTTGCTAATGCATATTCTTGTTGAGTTTTAGGATGCAAAAAAACCGGAAAGTCTTTACCGACTTGCTGATAGCCTTGTGCCAACATTTCTTCAATACTGCTGCCAACAACCACATAATCCTTGTCGACAACCGTTTGTTTAAGAAAAGTATCGCGCACTGCCCCGCCTACTAAATAAATCTTCATGGCGTACCACAACGTGTAATAATAAGTAGCTTAAATCTTATCAGAGTTAGATTTTTACAGCTAACTTTTGACAAGCTGTTGTACAAGCATTAACGTTAGTCGTCAGTTTCAAATAAGGATTTTTGGTCGAATGTATAAAGCCTTTTATGGATTAAACGATAATCCATTCTCTATCGCGCCTAACCCTCATTATATGTTCTTAAGCGATCGTCATCGCGAGGCCTTAGCACACTTAACTTATGGGCTAGGAGAAACCGGTGGGTTTGTGTTGTTGACGGGGGAAGTCGGTACAGGGAAAACAACCGTTTCACGTTGTTTGTTGCAGCAATTACCTGAAAATACCGACACCGCTTTTATTCTTAATCCTTCGTTAACAGAGCTCGAGCTTTTAGCTACGCTATGTGATGAACTCGCAATTCAATATGGTGACCACCCGACCTTAAAACAACTGACTGACTTACTCAGCAAGTACTTATTGGAGAATCATAAAAACGGTCGAAATACGGTATTAATTATTGATGAAGCCCAACATTTGCGTTCTGAAGTATTAGAGCAGCTGCGCTTGCTGACTAACTTAGAAACCAATACCAAAAAGTTGCTGCAAGTTATTTTAATTGGCCAACCAGAACTGCAGCAATTATTAAAGCGTCAAGATTTGCGTCAATTAGCCCAGCGTATTACGGCGCGATACCATTTATTACCCTTGGATCATGACGAAGTGGCGCTGTATGTGTTGCATCGTTTAAAAGTGGCTGGTCGACAGGAACCTCTTTTTACCCAAAAAGCGATAAAAGTACTGCACAAGCATACCGGCGGCATACCAAGGTTGATCAATTTGTTGAGCGAACGGGCATTAATGGCTGGCTATGGTCAAGCTAAGGTGCCAATCGATCATAAAATGGTCAATCAAGCGGCGGTAGAAGTCTTGGGCCAAATCGATACACCCAACAACAAGCGTTGGCCTTTTGTGGTGGCGGTGGCACTAGTATTAGCGTTTGGATTGTCATTATATTTGTTCAATCGCTCGGCGATTGATAGTCGCTTTATGCCTAATACCGCTGATGCTGCGCAAACGCAAACGCAAGTTCAAACAAAAACGCAATCATCAGTCACTGCGAGTCTTACTCCTGCAGCGGTAAATCAAGTCACAGTACAACAACCTTCCGCAATCAATGCGCAGCAACAACTAATGCGCCAAGCTATGGCGCAAAGTACCAGTATCGAAAATGCCTTTGCTGGTTTATTTGGCTTGTGGAATAAGCAGCCTATTATTGGCTTATCTGCTTGTCAGGCGGCGCAGCAGCAGGACTTAGCTTGTTATCAACAGCAGGGGAATTGGCACAGTATCATGCGCCTTAATTATCCTGCTGTCGTGTATTTGCAAGATGCACAAACCAATGTGTTTTATGGCGTAATGGTTGAACGTCAAGTGGATCAAATTTTATTGCAGCTTGGTGAGCAACAGTTTTGGGTGAGCAAAGATTGGTTCGATCGCCACTTTAGTGGCACGTTTGAAATTTTATGGCAACCTGATGCCGTTATTCCACGAGACATCAGCCAGTCTTCGAGCATGGCGCAAGTACAATGGTTAGAAAATAGCTTAGCACGAGTCAATAAACGTCCGGCACGATTGTTAACTCAATTTGATACTGAGCTTGAGCAGCAGTTGATGCATTTTCAACGTCAACATGGTCTTAAACCCGACGGGATTGCCGGGAATCAAACTTTGGTGCAGTTAAACTTGTATTTAAGCCAGCAAGGCCCGCGTTTGAGTGCTTCCGTGGAGCGCAGTTAATGTCGATTTTATTGGATGCGATTACCCGCAATAAACAGCAACAACAAACTAATATTGTTAATGTTGTTTCAACGCCGAGGGCCCATTATCCTTCACAGCCTAAGGTGTCGGCGACCACAAAAAAAATGACAGTGCTGGCATTAGCTATTTCGTTGGGGATTGGTGGGGCGTGGAGCGTGAGTCTGTTATTGCAACCTGGGCCATCATCTATACAACTAGCGACATTACCCGTCATTAACCCTAATGTTAACGCTAATGTTAACCCTAATGTTGACCCGCAAGGGAGCCCCACGGATTTGGTGATGCCTGGCAATGGCAACATTGTTCAACCGTCGAGAGATCAGAGCGGTGATGCTCAGGCTCGTATTGATCAGGTTAGTGCAGATCAAAACCATATTGTTCAAGGCAATGATCAGGTTCGTTTGGCCGGCAAAGTGGCTTTGCCTATCGCACAACCTTATACTCCACGCGTCAACCAAACGGCTATGGGTGTCAATACTGATCCAAACTTCTTAGCTCCAAACGCTTTAGCGCCAAACTCCTTAGCATATAACGACACGGGTTCAAGCAATCAAGCGGTTGACCGTACCAATGTGAATCAGCAGCAAGTGAGTAATCGTGACATTCAAACTGTATCAGCCCAACAAATGCCTGATAGACGATATGAGCGCTCAAATACAGATTTTGCATCAAATCAGAGCCATGCGAACCGAAAAAGCCAAGCTGAAATAGAAGCGTTACGGCTACAAATTAATGCCGCGGCAAATGAAGTCGACTTTGCCTCAGTCAGCGCACCGAAAGTTGATCAAAGTAATAACTTGCTAGCCGCGTTTAAGACGGCCCTTAAAGACGTTGAATACGAACGGTCGGTTAATCAGCCAGTGACGCAGGAAGAACTGGATCCTATTCCTCGGCCTTCAAATCAACAAATTCCCAAATATGGCGATTTGCCTGCGAGTATTCAATTACAAGTGCCTGAGTTTAATATTAATGCTCATGTGTATTCATCAGAACCCAACAATCGTTGGTTAAATGTTGACGGGGTTGAATTACAGCAGGGTGACATGATTAGCAATAAACTGACGATTATTGAGATCCGGCCTAGGGACATAGTGTTAGAAATTAGCGGTGAACAATTTAGAGTGCCGGCAATTTAGACGCTGCTTTTAAGCAGTCTCAACATATCGGTTTCAACATAGCTGTCTCAAAATATGTATATCAACACCTCTATTTTAATTCGTTAATCTCAATAGATAAATAACACCAAGGCGCTTATCGCGCCTTGGTGTTATTGGTTGCATTAAACCGCAATGTTAGCCGTGAATATGATTGGCTAAAAATAAGGTTAATCCATAACCTATGCAGTAGCAAAATAGTAATGCTGGGACATATTTTAAGTAGCTTACGAATGTCAGTTCTTCTACTTTACTCATGGCGATAATGCCTGAGGCTGAGCCGATGATTAATAGCGAACCACCGACGCCGACGGAATAGGTTAATCCTAACCATTGTGCTGTCGTCAGCACGGGATCTGCTTTTAATAATGCTGCCGTTAATGGCACATTGTCTAATAGTGCAGAACCAACACCAGTGAAAAAGTTAGAAATACTAGGGTTATACATACCATAGACTTCGGTTAATAAATTAAGGGTGCCAATCTCTTTAAGCATACCGACGAGTAACAAGATACCTAAGAAGAACAATAGGGTGTCGAATTCAACCTGACGAATATACTCTAATACTTGCACTTCTTCCGTGTTGCTTTTATTGGTGCGCCCGACTAAGAACATCACTGATAAGCCGAATAAAAAGGTTAATACTGGGGGAATGCCAAACAATACGTTAAGTACCATGGTCAAGACGATGGTCGTGAAGAAAATCACCCCGATGACAATATCAACCGTATTGTAATTTTGCTCAATCGGAGTGGTGCTAACATGTCCTTCCGCTTTGAGTGAAAACAATATTGCTAGGATCATGACGCTAACACTTGCGGGAATAAACAAGATTAGTAATTCAGAAATATGCACTTTACCCGCAAGGAAAATCATCAAGGTCGTCACATCACCCGTGATTAATGCCACCCCACCGGAGTTGACAGCAAAAATAATTAACACCGCCATGCGGCGACGCATTTGCTTGTCTAAATTAAAGGTTGTCAGTAACCCCAATGACACCAATGTGGCAGTAACGTTGTCACAAAAAGTCGATAATACTAATGAAAATAATCCTACCTGCATCATCAACATTCTCACTGAGACTTGCTGCGGAAATATTTTCTGTACCAGTACTTGGATCATGCCTTTAGCATTAAGGTAGGCAACAAAGGTCATTGTTGACATTAAAAACAACCATAATGTGGCAATTTCTAATAAATTTTCATTGAGATTTTCACCCACGAGTTTACTTTTCTCTGGGCTCCCAGAGGCAATGAACAAGGTGATCCAAGCAATGCAGCCAAGGAACAGGGTGGTTTTTGCTTTGTTAATATGGGTAACTTCTTCGAACACGATACTGAGTAACGCAAGCACCGCAAGTGAGATAAGAAAGGTATGTAGCATGACTGCAATTCCAACTTTGTGTTGTAGGTAATCAACATCATTACCCTGAATTTTTGCTAACCTAATTCAGTCCCTAATTTTAAGGTTAAATTAAGCTTTTGTTTGGCGGGCCGATCACATCACATAACGAGCGATTTCGCAACTTAGATCACATTTATTTTGCGGGTAATAGACCAAAGTAGCGCATTGAAAAATGGATATATTTGCGCTTTAACGCCCAATTGGGCCATTTACTATTGTTCTGATAGTGAGCATGAGCCAACGTTTGGTTATTGTGATGGATGTAGGGTAAGTCATCTGTCGATAAACGAGTTGTTTATTTGGTCAATCAAAGACCCTCTTTCATTATTAATGAGTCACTAATAAGGCGTCATTAATGGGTCATTTTAACTATGGGAGGTAGATTACGAACACTATGCTTGTTTGTTTATTTATGAGTGTATTTAACACAGCACAAGCATATGACTAAGAGGTGAGAGATTAATGCGGACGTTGAAGCAAATAAAAAGGGATAAACAGCTTAGCTGCTTATCCCTTTTTTATCACGGCTTGTTAGCGGTGATAGATAGACTTATTTCATTGCGGCAAAAATACGATCAACGGCGGCTAAAGTATACTCAATCTCAGCGTCGCCGTGAGCCATTGACATAAAGCCCGCTTCATATGCACTTGGCGCCAAGTAAATACCTTCATCTAGCATGGCATGATAGAAATGACGGAAGTGTTCCATGTTGCATTTTGTTACTTGAGCAAACGACGTCATTGGCGCTTTATCTTCAGTAAAGAATAAACCAAACATGCCGCCCACATAAGTGACGTTTAATGGAATACCGTGTTTATCTGCTGCGGCTTTAATACCTTCTGCTACACGTTTAGTTTTGTCTGCAAGCGCGTCATACAAACCGGGTTCACACAAGGCATCCATTTGGGCTAAACCTGCTGTCATCGCAATCGGGTTACCAGACAAAGTACCTGCTTGATAAACTGGGCCTGTCGGTGCAATAAACTGCATGACATCTTTACGGCCACCAAAAGCGCCTACGGGCATGCCGCCGCCAATCACTTTACCTAGTGTGGTCAAGTCTGGTGTAACGCCATAATGGCCCTGTGCGCCACTCATAGACACGCGAAAACCGGTCATTACTTCATCAATAACCAGTAACGCTCCGAATTCATCACAAATAGCACGTAAGCCTTGTAAAAATCCTTCAACCGGTGGAATGCAGTTCATGTTGCCGGCAACAGGCTCAAGGATGATACAAGCGATACTTTCTGGATTCTGTTCAAATATAGCGCGGACAGAATCAAGGTCGTTATAGGTAGCGGTTAATGTGTGCTTAGCAAAATCTTCTGGAATACCAGGAGAGCTTGGTTGCCCTAACGTTAATGCTCCAGAACCTGCTTTTACTAATAAGCAGTCAGCATGGCCGTGGTAGCAACCTTCAAATTTTAAAATATTGTCACGGTTAGTAAAGCCACGTGCTAAACGAATTGCACTCATAGTGGCTTCAGTACCAGAACTGACCATACGAACTTGTTCTATTGATGGCACCATAGAAATGACTTTTTCAGCCATTTTGACTTCAAGTTCAGTCGGCGCGCCAAATGATAGGCCATTTTCGACAGCGGCTAAAACCGCTTGGCGGATTTTAGGATGGTTATGGCCTAAAATCATTGGTCCCCATGAACCGACATAGTCGATATACTTTTTACCATCGGCATCAAAAATATAAGCGCCATCAGCTTTTTCAATGAACAAAGGTGAACCACCCACACCATTAAAAGCTCGTACAGGTGAGTTAACGCCACCAGGAATGGTTTTTTTAGCCTGTTCAAATAAAACTTCGGAACGGGTCATGTCTAATCCTTAATATTGTGTGCCAATTATCTATCGGCTTTACGTGAATACCAGTTTACTGGGCACTCATACTTGTCGAGTTGGTTTTCAACCCCAAGTGTTAATGCAAAAAGTGCCATGCGTATAAGTAAGCCGTTGTCGGCTTGTCTGAAAATAGCCAAACTTGGATGGCTGTTTAAATCATTGTCGAGTTCATTTGCTTGTGCGCGTGAGTCACGAGGTAATGGATGCATAATCACCGTATTTGATTTGCAATGCTGCGTATAAATATTGTGATTTAAGCGGAACTTACCGCGGTACTTATTGGCTTCTTCCTGTGAAGGAAAACGCTCTTCTTGAATGCGAGTCAGATACAAAATATCTGCTTGGTGCAAATTACCTTCAAGTTGTTCGGTTATTGTGATCTTATGGCCAGCATTTTCAATGTCGGCGATCACATAGTCAGGCATTGCTAGTTCACTTGGTGAGATCAATGTGAACTTAATGTCTTTATGCATGCAAAGTAAGCGTGATAGTGAATGTACTGTGCGGCCATATTTCAAATCACCCACCATCGCGATATGCATCCCGTCGATACTCATACCGGTTTGGCTTAGCTCTTTTTTGATGGTAAATAAATCGAGTAATGCTTGAGTTGGGTGTTCATTGGGACCATCGCCACCATTGATCACTGGCACGCGGCTGCCTTCGGCAAATTCTTTGACTGAGTATGCGTCGGGGTGACGCATGGCAATCACATCTGAGTAAGTTGATAGCACTCTAGCCGTGTCATACAAGGACTCACCTTTTGATAATGACGATGATGCCATTCCAGTCGTTTCTCGGACATGTCCGCCAAGCAAGTTGAAGGCACAGCCGAAGCTAACACGGGTCCGGGTGCTGGGTTCAAAAAACAGATTGCCTAAAATAGCACCGTCTAATACTTTGGTGCGTTTTTCACGCAAAGCATAAGGGGTCATTTTGTTCGCGACGTTAAAAATAGTGTCAATTGAATCCAGATCTAACTGGTTTACTGAAAGGATGTGTGAACCTTCGAACTGCGTCATCAGCCTGATTTCCAAAGTTTGGGGCAAAATATTCACCAGAACAGCATGCTATTTTACCATATTATTATATAGGGTTTTATAGAGTTTTGTGTAGGGTGGCTGAGGCAAAATTGTAGCAGAAAATAACCGCTAGATAAATATAATAACCGTGCTGAACTTAGAGATTCACTTGCTGCTATAAAGAACATTGTAAGGACTTTAGCCTGTGCGTTAACTCCGCTCACTCATAGGCTTTGTTATTGATTTCGCAGCGAATGAGCTTCACGATCTATGAAATGTTAAGTTAACCTTCACCCTAGCTCGGGATAATAAACGCTTATTCAAGCGGTCTTTGTGCCGCTATCTACTGGGTATTGCCTGTAATAGACACGCAATTGAAGCGTTAAAGTACCTTGTTAACAAATATGCCTGACTTGAAATAGACTGATTCTATCATTTTATTCCATTGCTTTATTGCATCGCATATAGCAAGTAGAGGATAAACACGCTAATCGAGTATGAGTTTATATTTGCCCAGAACGAATTTCTTGCAATAAATTTGTCCAACTGATCACCCCAACGACGTGTTGATTATCACTGCGGTAGATATACACTTCACCTGTACGTTTAGGGGCCAATGCTTCATAGGCTTCATTTAAGGTGGCGCTGTCGGGCAATCCTAGCATTGGTTGGCGTGACAGTGTGGTTGTGTCTTCAGCTGATTGAATTTCAAGGCGGAGCATTTCGATGACGCCCTTTGCATTACGCACCAGGACAGGCCGACCCGCTGCACGTTTGAGTACTTCAAGCAGCAGTTCGTCATCATCGTTAACAATGACGAAGCGTTTATTCATTAACACCCTAACGCCTTTCTGTTGCAGTCCTTGATTCAGTGGTGCAACCTTGTAACCAAGCTCCATAATATCGAGTTGCTTTAAAAGCATCGAGTTGGTGTTAAAACCTTGGTATGCCACCAAATATGCCGGAATGGTAACAAACATGGCCGGTAAAATAATCGAGGCATCGTTGGTTAATTCAAGTAGCGCAACTAACGCAGCCAATGGCGCACTTAAGCAAACTCCCATCATGGCTGTCATGCCGATCACAGTATATAAACCAATATAAGGCGCAACTGATGGAAACAGTAAACTAATGATTAACGCTAATATCGCCCCGATTAATGCGCCAATACCATAGAGTGGACCGATAAGTCCGCCAGGAACCCCAAAGCCAATGGCGGCGACGGTGGCCAGCATTTTTGCTAATAACAGTGCGATTAAAAACAATAGGCTAGGATGTTCACTAATGGCTTCAGTAATGGCTAAATCACCAGAACCTAAAGCTTGTGGCATGACTAATCCCACCACCGTAGTGATGGCTCCAGCTATAAGCAGTCGATAAAGTAATGGCCAGTGCTGGCCAGTCGCGGTGACTTTGACGAGTGAAAAATTAAACAATGCAGCGGCACAGCCCAAAACTATGCCGCCAATTAACAAAATGGGATAGTGATCGAGTGGAATATGGATCACATTGATCAAGTCGTATTCGTGAATATTACCAAACACCAGTTGACTGGAGACGGCGCCGCAAATAGCGGAGATCATGATGGGGAAGAAATAGTGGATTTTGTATTCTCGAACAATGACTTCAAATACAAATAATACTGCCGCAAGTGGAGCATTGAAGATGGCCGCTATGCCGGCGGCGATTCCACTGGCGCACATAATGCGCACGCTATTATCTGGCAGCGAAAACTTCTCTGCTAGAACACTGGCGCTCACAGCGCCTAAGTGAATTGCCGGACCTTCTTTTCCGACAGAGAAATTGGTCATCAAGGCCATTAATGCTTGAAAAAACTGCCCTGGGGCAGACTGAAGCGGTACTTTACCGTAGTGCAGTTTAAATCGGTGCAATACGTAAGCAATTCCCATGCGTTGATAACGTTTGGACCCCAGTAGTGACAACAGCCAAATCAGTAATGCGCCGAGTATAGGTAAGTATGAACGCCAATCATAAAAAGTTGTGCCAATGTCTATGGCATCTGAATGCAGATATTGTTCTGCCCACACTAAGCTTAGGCGGAATAAGATAATCACCAATGAGGCTATGATGGCAAACAGCAATGCGAGGGCACAAAGTTGCACACTAATTTTGGCCTGAGATAATTTATCTCTAAATTCGTTATGCAGATATTTGCGCGTAGCGCGTTTGGCGTGAATAATAGCGGCTTTATTTATCTTAAATTGCACAGTTTGACTCTAGGGTCTGTTTATCTTTGAGGGTTATATATTGCAATTGTTTATTGATCTTTGGGAAGCGTACTTGTGTCATGCTATTACTCTCCATCAATAAGCGTTGAGTCAGTGCTAAAGGACAACAAACGTTGGCGGAAATTTCACTTGCAGCATCCTGGGCTGGACAATAAAAGTAAGATCACTATCACCTGTGGAGCCATATTAAACATATATGATTGACACAAAAGTTTTGCTTGATAGATGAAATAAGCCTAAGGCGAAGAAGCATTAGCAAGCATACTGTATTTTATTAGAAGGTTGTAACTTAATGTTAAATTATCACCGTTGGTTGGACAGACTGCAAGTTTTAGGACGTAAAAATCGGACATCGAGCATATACTTGATTAGTTTAATGCTAGTGTGCTTTTTACTGGGGGCGATAAGCTTTAATTTATGGCTTTCTTTTGCGCCAGAGGCAACACCCAATAGCGTTAGCGGTAAGCGTAAATTATTGCAAGAACTCGACACACAAGCACAAGCGCTTGCCAGTCGGAATTTAGCATTAAGTATTGCAGAAAATGCCAATAAAGAAATGCAACAGATGTTTAGTCGTCAATTAACTGAGCAAAAAGCGTTAGAAAAAGAATTAGCGTTTTATCGCAGCGTCATGGTGACGGATGCTGATGTTGAAGGCGTGGCGATTCATGGGGTGGAAATGTCCCAAGGGGTGCTGCCAGAACAATATCAATTACGATTAATTCTAACCCAGTTGCAAAAACGCAAAATGAAAGTTAAGGCCCGAGCTAACGTGATGTTGCTCGGTGTTCAAAATGACCACCCCGTCGAGCTATCACTAAGCAAGTTGGTGAATAATAAATTGGATTTCGAGTTTAATTATTTTCAAATTATGGATACTGATTTTGTCCTACCTGCAGGTTTTAATTTGCAAAGGATTTCCGTTAAAGTTAAGGTCTCCGCCAGCCGTGGCGTGAAAGGTGGTGAGATTGAGCAAACCTTTAATGTGCCGGAATTATTAATGGGTGAAAAAGAACTGCGGGTAATACTTGAACAAAATAGTCAGGTAAAGGATAATTCTCAGTAGAATCGAAGTAAGAGGTAGTAATGACTGAACATGTTGATGCAGCAATGCCGATCCAATTTACCGATGCGGCGGCGATAAAAGTAAAAGGGCTGTTGGAAGAAGAACAGAATCCTGAATTAAAGCTACGTGTGTATGTCACAGGTGGTGGTTGCTCTGGTTTTCAGTATGGATTTACATTCGATGAAAAAGTCAACGAAGGTGATTTCACCATTGAAAAACAAGGTGTGCAATTGGTTGTTGATCCTATGAGTCTTCAGTACCTTGTTGGTGGTGAAGTGGATTATACATCAGGTCTTGAAGGGTCACGTTTTTTCGTTAAAAACCCTAATGCCACCACCACATGTGGTTGTGGGGCGAGTTTCTCGGTGTAATAGATTTTATTGCGACGATAACTATTGCGACGATAAATTATTGCGACGATAAACATAGCCACAATAAACATAGTCACTAAAAATTGAGTGTAACCCTGTAATAAAAAGCCGTCTTTCGACGGCTTTTTGATTTCTGAACAATAATAATGAATTGGCTAACCTATGACTAGCTGCTCATAATATTAAGATTCATCCGCGGTTTAAACCACGCCTTCACTTTAGCATTAAAGCTAATCCAAACTTGTATTATCCCCAGTGCAATCAGTACCGAGTAGATCACCCAATCGGCCACTACGGTTTGAAAGAAACCAAAATCAAACGTGGTTGGACCGGCAACTAAATTATCAGGGTCATACATAATAATTGGCAGTACGCTGTATAACAAAAGTTGCAGCACACAATAAACCCGCAGTAAGTATAAGCCGGCTTTTTGGCGCCCGATAATTGCGAGTACCATCATCAAGGTCAAAATGCATAACATTGCACTTAACTCTGATATTGAATTTACGGCCATTAATCCGCTGATGGCCGCGAGGGTATAAATGATCATTAAGCCAATTAACCGTTTAGGTAAATGTGGCTTAACAGGGATCTTGGCTTCATCAACGTGGGTTGATCCAGAGCTGATATCTGTCATTACAATTAATGCTTTTGCTGTATCTTTGGTGAAACACGCTCGTTCACTTCAAACGGAGGTACCACGACACCTAAGTCTTCTTGAACCGGGAATACCGCGACAAATAAGTCATCATCTTCCATGCCGCTAACCCAACGTTCTTGAAACTCGTCTAGTGGAATGGCTAATGGTTCGCAGTCTTTCCATTCATCTACAGCCCAAAGCGTGGCCGTTTCTTCTGTTGGCCACATAGGGATGCAATCTTCATCTTCAGTGGTTAGCATCACGCAACCATCTTGATCTTGAAGTGTCCAGATGACTTTTTCAGATTTAATTTGCTCAACCATATAATCGTAACGACCTTCTGGCGTTAGATTCATTAGTTCAGATATACTTTTGTTTTTGTTGCTCATATTGACTCTCATCTTAAGTTACGGCTTTACTCAATTTCAAACGATTGAGCAAATTTGTGGGCATTATAACATTGAGGCCACAATTGCAAAAGTAAACCGCCCATATTGGTGTCTTTATCTGGCTTTAAAACGACCACCTAACACCGCAGGGCGTGAAGCACCTGTGACGGCCGGTAAATTGGCCGGTAAATCATGGTGATGACGCATCGCTAACCACGCAAAGGCAATCCCTTCAACCCATTTAGCATCAACACCTAAGGCGCTGGTGGTATCGACTTTATACCCCGGTACCAGAGTGGCGAGTCGTTGCATTAAGGCTTTATTTAACGCGCCACCGCCACAAACAAACAATTCACCCTTTGGTGCTAGCTTATTAATATCATTGGCAATACTGTGACAAGTTAAATCAAGTAAGGTTGATTGAATATCTTGTTGATCTAAATGACTGTAGTCGGCGAGTTGTTGCTCAAGCCAAGCTTGATTAAACAGCTCTTTGCCAGTGCTCTTAGGGTAGGCTAATGCGAAATAAGGGTGTAATAATAAGTGTTTGAGTAAGTCTGGATGACTGGTGCCAGAATCAGCCCAAGCGCCGCCTTCATCGAAAGATTGCCCTAGTGCTTGTTGGATAAATGCATCTATTAAGGTGTTACCTGGGCCAGTATCGAAGCCTAACACTTGGTCTTTATTGCCGGGTAAATAGGTCACATTGGCAATGCCGCCAATGTTTAAAATTACTCTTGAATGACCTGGCTGAGCAAACACTTGCTCATGAAATGCTGGCACCAAGGGGGCTCCTTGGCCGCCAAGGGCGATATCTTTACGTCTAAAGTCAGCAATAACATCGATATTAGTTTCAATGGCAATGGTATTTGGATCGCCAATTTGTAAAGTAAAGCCAATTTCTAAATTGGGCATGTGACGTACTGTTTGTCCGTGCGAACCAATCGCGATAACCTCAGCGGCAGTGACCGTCGTTTTGGCTAACAAGTTATTGACCGCTTGAGCGAACAGTTGGCCGACACTGCGATCGAGTCGACCTAAGCGGTTAATCTCGTCGGTTTCAGGTTGGCATAAATGCTGTAAGCCTTTTAATAAATGTTTAGGAATGGCTTCAGCATGACTGGCGATTAAGATTGGCTGCTTGGCCGAAAAATCGACCAATACGGCATCAACACTATCCATGCTTGTGCCTGACATTAGACCGATAAAATATTCTGGCTTAGACATGTGGTTTTTCTCTTGTAGCAGCGATCAAACAGACCATTAATTACTGGCTAATTGCTGTTGTTGATTTGATTTGAGTTGTGCCATCAATTGTTTGCTGAGTGCAGTGAATTTGTTTTTCTCTCTACGATCAATCGGCACCGATTTAGGTAAGTCAATCGTCCTTGGATTGCGATGTACGCCATTGACTATAAACTCATAATGTAAGTGAGCGCCGGTTACTCGACCTGTTTTACCCAAGGTTCCGATTATTTGACCTTGCTTAACCGTTTCACCACGGTTAACTTTGCGCTTGGTTAAATGCAAATACTTAGTGGTATAGGTTTCGTTGTGCTTAATAAACACATAGTTACCATTATACTGGTTATAACTCGACTCAATAACCCGCCCCTTACCCGCAGATTTAATGGGTGTCCCAATGGCCGCCACATAATCTACGCCTCTATGGGCTCTAACTTGCCCTGTGACAGGATGTAAACGGCGTGGATTAAAGTTAGAACTGACGTATTTAAAGTCCACTGGCGAGCGTAAAAATGCTTTGCGCATACTACTGCCATTCTCCGAGTAGTATTCACCATCGGTATAACGAACTGCAGTATAACGTTCACCTTGGTTAATAAACTCAGCGGCTAAAATATTGCCATTACGTAAAAATTGGCCATCGGCGTATTCTTGATCAAACAATAATGAAAAATGATCGCCTTTGCGGATATCGAGTGCAAAATCGACATCCCAACCAAAAATATTGGCTAACTCCATGATGTGGTTACCCGACAAGCCAGCATCGGCAGCGGCGTTCCAAAAGTTACTTTTAATCTTGGCGCTAATAAACGAGGTGCGATTTACAACGTCTTTAGTGTTAACGGTTTCTTTGTATTGGTCATTGTGTTGACTGATCACCAACGTCGACACTTGATCCATCCGATAAGTTAATTCTTGTAATTGACCTTGTGCATTTTTACTAATAGCGATCTCTTCGCCGGGCATAATTCTGAGTAGATTCTTTTTCGCTAGCGGCAATTGAGTAATGTCATAGACATCTTTAGGGCTGAGTCCTGCACGGCTAAATAGGCCGCCTAAGGTATCGCCTTTAACCACTTTATAGTATTCAACGCTATAGCCATCGTTAGCCGCTTGCTGTTTTAATTTGGTTTTTTGAGTAGCAACTTGCTGATCGATATCATTGATCATGCCATCAATATCCGATGTGCTGGTTTGCAACATAGCAAGATGTTGAGCAAAAACTTCATCGTCTGGGGTTTCAGCGGTGATCACATTTTCGCTGTCATTACTTGATATGAAATCAGCTGACTCATCTTGATCAATACTGCTGTCATTATTGACTGGTGTTGGCGCGTTAAAGGCTAGTTGAACAGCATAACGCTTATTCGTTTCTAAGGCGGAGTTGTCATCCGATTGACTCACCGATCGGCTTTGCTTAGATGCCTGAGCATCTTCCGATGGAAACATCAGAATAAATGTCGTTAAAATTACCAATAAAGACAATGTAACTTGATGTGCTTTTGGCAACAATGTGAATAAAGTAAGAAGCTTTGCCATTGACTCAGATACCAATTTTTCTTTCTTGTTATGATCTGCTAAGTGTACACGCTTTCATTTGCTGTGGCTAACAAGTAACATAGACCTCTTTATTTTTTGTGCAGGCCCTGGGAGTTGCGGTAGAGATGGCGAATTTAGATCAAGTATTGGCAGAGATTAAGCGTGGTACCGATGAGATATTACTTGAGGCGGATTTACTTGAGAAACTCAAAGAAGGGCGGCCATTACGCATCAAATTAGGTGCAGATCCTACCGCGCCTGATATCCACTTAGGTCACACGGTTATTTTGAACAAAATGCGTACCTTTCAGGAGTTAGGTCACGAAGTGATTTTCTTGATTGGTGATTTCACTGGTATGGTCGGTGACCCTAGCGGTAAAAACAGTACCCGTCCGCCACTGACTCGTGAGCAAGTGCTTGCTAACGCAGAAACTTATAAAGAACAGGTTTATAAAATTTTAGACCCAGCTAAGACTCGTATCGAATTTAATTCTAGCTGGTTAGAGCCGTTGGGTGCCGCAGGTATGATCCGCTTGGCTTCTCAACAAACCGTTGCCCGGATGATGGAACGTGACGACTTTAAAAAGCGTTATGCATCAGGTCAATCAATTGCGATTCATGAATTTATGTATCCTTTATTACAAGGTTATGACTCTGTCGCACTTAACGCGGATGTGGAGCTAGGCGGTACCGACCAAAAATTCAATTTATTGATGGGTCGTGAACTGCAAAAAGTGGCAGGCCAAAAGCCGCAAACCGTGATCATGATGCCTTTGCTTGAAGGCTTAGATGGCGTTAAAAAAATGTCTAAGTCGGCCCACAATTACATTGGTGTGAGCGAACCTGCCAACGAAATGTTTGGCAAGCTTATGTCAATTTCAGATGATTTAATGTGGCGCTATCTTGAGCTGTTGTCATTCCGTCCCTTAACTGAATTAGCTCAATTTAAGTTAGATGTTGAAAACGGCACTAACCCGCGTGATATCAAGATATTGTTAGCTAAAGAAATTATTGCTCGTTTCCATGACGAAGCACAAGCGCAAGCCGCTCATCAAGCGTTTATTGACCGTTTTCAAAAAGGCGCTATCCCAGATGACATCGAAGAAGTGGTATTAGAAGCCGGTGAAGGCTTAGCGATTGCTAACTTACTCAAAGATGCTGGCCTTGTTGGCTCGACATCTGATGGTATGCGGATGATCAAGCAAGGTGCGGTAAAAATGGACGGCGAAAAAATCGAAGACAGTCGCATCAGTTTTAATGCAGGTCTTGAAGCGGTATTCCAGGTCGGTAAGCGTAAATTTGCAAAAGTTATCTTGAAATAAGCTTAACGAAATAAATAAAAAAACGGCTTATCAATTAAGCCGTTTTTTTATGTCTCATACATGGCTGACCCTGTTTGATTTAAATGGTGACATTACTGAGATTCAAGTTGGTCAGACATGGTTTGATAATCCATTAAGTCCATTTGTTCTATCAAGCGTTCAGTATTATTATCAAATTTAAGTGTGGTCACACCTGGCACGGCTAAATCGATAATTTTACCGGGTTTTCCATATTGATCGCCAGGACCTCGTAATCTGTAACTGCCGATGATCACCACAAGAGAGCCAGTATTAAACATGTGTTCTACGTTTAAACGATACTCTAATACGCCTTCATGAGCGCGTTGTAAAAACGCAATAATATGACGCCCACCGGTATAAGTGGTATTGGCTGTTTTGTCGTAAAATACCGTGTCGCGAGAATAAAATCGACGCAAGACAGTATAGTCATGGTCGGTGAGTGCTTCCATGTATTGCATTGCGAGTTGTTGCTCTCGTGGCATATCGCCAATATTGGCTTTGCTAGGAAAGCTCAATAGCAAACAGCATAATATGAAGATTATTCGCACATTAAATTCTCTTTGTTTTCAAATCAAAAGCCGGTAAAGATAAGTGCCAGCGGATAGCACTCAGACGAATGATTAGCGTGCTGAACATAGCGAACAACACCGATGTCATGCTATCCATGCCGACAATGATGCTTAAGGTATAACAGATCCCTCCAACGATGGAAGCGGTTGCGTAAATTTCTATTCGCAATACCATTGGAATTTGCCGACATAACAAATCACGGATAACCCCCCCCCCAACAGCGGTTATGGAGCCCATTACCACAGCAACCATACTTGATAATCCTAGTGATAAGGCTTTTTCTGCACCAATGACGGTAAACACGGCTAAGCCTAGTGCATCTGCAATAGGTAAAGCATATGTAGGTATTCTATGGGGTTTACGCACTAAAATTAAGCACATTATGACCGTCGCAAGAATGACAATAATATAGTTAGGATCGCGTATCCAAAATACTGGTGTAGCGCCTATTAATGCATCGCGCATACTGCCACCGCCAATTGCAGTAACAAAAGCTAATACGATAACGCCGAATGGATCCATACGATATTTACCCGCCGCTAACACGCCCGCAATTGCAAATACAGAGGTACCACATAAATCTAAAAAGTAGATCCACTGATTCATTTACTTAACTCTTCGAGGTGAATAGTGAGTGCATCAACTGAAATCCGGATCTCGATTACCGATAAAATTAATGAATACAGTAACAATAATAGACTCAATCCAAAGACTATTGAGCCTATTTGATTAAAGCCGATATAAATCAGAATCATACATAAAACGCAAAACGCAAAGCTGCTGACACCGGTTTCTTGCATTTTACGGATGATAATAATGCGTTGGCGTAAGTTTTTAATTTGATCACCTTGCACAGGTTTTTTGTCATTGCTTAATTGACGGATCAATGCAGCCAATGAAAAAAATCGATTAGTGTAGGCCAGCAATAGCAATGAAATAGCCGGGAACAGCAAAGCTGGTGTCGTTAATGATACATGTAAATTGTTGAACAAAATGACATTCCTAAAAAGGTCTGCAAGCAGGTAAGAATCAATATCGAGTGACGATAAGTTTTTTGTTACCAAGATGTAAGCCGCATGTCGACATGATTGTCTCATGTTAACAACTGACTATGACATTAGGTCGTAACAGGTCTATATCAAACGGGCATAGATCCATTATCGCTAAATGATAGCCTGTTTAAAACAAGATTTATATGGTTTACATAAATCTTAATCCGGTCCAAATAAGCGGCAGTAGCAAGGTTAAGCTGATCCAAAAGAGGTTGGCCGTATGAGTTATCGTTATGGCTTGACTGATGTGGCGATGATCAGGCAAAGGGCCGGATTTTACCTTAGGTAAATCAACCCGAATGGATTTGCCGTTTTCAATAAATTGCTGTGGACCTCCAAGTTCTATTTTCAATAATTTAGCCGCCAATGCATAACTGCTGTAATAATTATTTAACTGATTTTTATCCGCTTGGGTCGATATTGGCTGCGATAAAATAGACCTAACACCCAGTTGACCAAACTGAATGGCTAATGAGCAATGCCATAACACGGTGGGAACAAAAAAAATCACTCGATTAAACTGACCGACAAAACGAGAAAAAATATGAAAATGTGGATGATACGGAGGCCAGCAATATTCTAATTGTCTTAACATTCGCACGACTAACGCCATCGTAGCCCCGCCCAAGCTGAAAAATAAGATAGTGGCTAAGGTGCCATAAATCGGAGTGGTAAACAGTTTTTCGATAGTGGTTTTGCTTAAACCCACTATCGATAGCACTTGGGTGTTTTGACTCACCCAAGGCGAGAGTAATTGCTTGGCCTCTTGTTTGTTGCCGGTGTTTATTGCAGCGACCACTTTTTCTGCCACGGGCTTAAAAGCAGAATCACATAAACAGAAATACAAAATGAGCAGTTCAAAAAACCATGGGTAAGCGGCAAAACTGAGTGAAAAACTGACGATAATCCCGCTAGGCACAATCAAAATCAACGTGGCTAAAATCCCGGCGGTAAGTTGTTGACTCATAGTTCGCTCAGGGTGATTCACTTTAGCGGCTATCAGTGTGGCTAAGCGGTTGAACCATAATAAGGGTTGCAGATCTCTGGGAATAGGGGCAAATCGTGCCAATATTAAGGCACAAAATAAAATACAACAGCTTTGCAGTAACCCACCATCTTGGCTAAGTAATTGAGGATTGAATAATTGATTGACCATAGGGACTCAATAGCTTGGCTGTTGTTGATCTATCGGACTTCGTTTGCTCTGCTCAGGTACTATGCAGATTATATAACCTGAGCAGAGCCTAGATGGATTATAGCTGTTGTAACAGTGCGATAACCATCATGGCAGAATGCAAACCCGCTTTTATAATGTAAGAGTCAAAATCAACCGGTGAGTCATTATTGGCATTGTCTGATAAAGAACGAATAACCACAAATGGGATCTTAAATTGGTGACAAACTTGCGCAATCGCCGCACCTTCCATTTCACAGGCCGCCATTGTTGGGAAGTTTTCGAGCATTACTTTAGTCCGCACCGGATCACAAATAAAACTGTCGCCAGTACAAATTAATCCTTCAATGGCGTTGACTTCACCTAACGACGCCACCGCTTTTTTAGCGGCAGTCACTAAGGTGCTATCGGGCATAAATGCTGCTGGTTGTTGTGCCATTTGACCCATTTCATAGCCAAAGGCAGTCACATCGACATCGTGATGGCGCACTTCCGATGAAATGACAATATCACCAATGGCAAGGGTATCAACAAAGCCGCCAGCAGAACCGGTATTAATCACATGAGTAGCGGCAAATTTTTCTATCAATAATGTGGTCGCGATGCTGGCAGCCACTTTACCGATCCCTGAACGTGTAACGATCACTTCTTTACCGGCAATGTTACCGCTAACAAATTCGATCCCAGCAATAGTACTATGCACTGGCGCGACGATGGCTTGGATTAAATGAACAACTTCTGGCTCCATTGCGCCAATAATACCGATTTTCATGAGTGAACCTTAACTGAATGAGCAAATACGAAAGGGCATTAATATATCACGAGCTCGATAAATTAGTGAAAACCCACAATGAATAGTTGGCGGACTGGTTGGCTATTTATACATTCATTCAGTTGTTGGGTTAAATTTCAGCCACGATACAACATTAGTATTGATTTACTTTGGCACAAGCAGTTACTTTTTCGTGGTGAAAGGCATCCACAATAATCCGCTTAGCCATGCGTTTTGTTTTGCATTGGGGTAATCCGTTAACCCAATATCAATTTGGTTATCGGTTTTGCTGGCATCACTAGTATAGGTGCCAAACAAGCGGTCCCACCAAATAATACTAAAACCAAAGTTAGTGTTACTTTCGGCCATAATTTGGCTGTGATGTATCCTATGGAGCGCTTGGGTCACAATGACATAACGAGCCACTTTTTCCAGTGGTTTGGGTAAACGGATGTTGGCGTGGTTAAAAATTGCAAATCCATTAAGCAAGATTTCAAACAGTATGACGGCCTCAGCAGATATCCCTAATAACATAATCGCCAGAGCTTTAATGCCAAGACTGGCGATGATTTCAAATGGATGAAAGCGCAGCGCGGTAGTGCTGTCGACCAGCCGATCTGCGTGATGCACTTTATGTAAGCGCCACAATAAAGGAATGCGATGAAATAGCCGATGTTGCCAGTAAATAAGCAGATCGAGTAACAGTAGGCTTATGGCAATATTTGCCCAATGCGGCAGGCTAATATAATGCAATACTCCCCATTGCTGCTGCGTGGTATACAGGGCAAAACCTGCTAAACCCAGTGGCAGTATTAATCTTGCCATCACAGAGGCAATGACTAATAAGCCAAAGTTGCCAAACCAGCGTGTTGCCATGGTGGCAGTTTGTGGGGTTTTAGCTAGGGTTCTTGCGGGGAATAGCAGTTCTAGACCCATCATCAATGCAAGAATTGTTATAAACACGCCTAATCGGATTGCCGCCATTTCATCTATCATATTCTAGGCTCCTCAATGGCCGTTTCCTTAACGGCAGGTTTGTTAGCTTCAATTTTCTTTGAGCCTGATTCTTTAACGGTATGATTTTTCAATGTGTGATAACCGCCATGTATACGAGTAAAAATGGTAATCGCGCCTAAAAATGCAAAACTGTATGCCAGTTCTGGGAAATAGGCTGGCCATAAACAAAAGGCGACAAAAAAGGCGATGGTTTCTGTGCCTTCGGTTAAGCCATTTAAATAATAGAAACTCTTATTGGCAAATTGTGGTCGAGGCAGATTAAGCTGCTCTGCTGGTATCGCAAAAGCCAAAAAACTTGAGCCGGTACCAATAAATACGGTTAATAAAACCGCTGCGGCTAGGGCATTTTCATTAGGGTTGGCTAAGGCAAATCCTAATGGGATGGCGGCGTAAAATACAAAGTCGACGCAAATATCTAAGAAACCGCCTGCTGCGCTGGTGTGTTTTTGATAGCGCGCGAGGGCGCCATCAAGGCCATCAATAATACGATTGAGGGCAATAAAAAATAATGCCGTATACCACTGCTGCATTACGAGAAACGGCACGGCCAGCATTCCTAAACCAAAACCGACTAATGTCAATTGGTCTGGGTGCACTTTTTGCTTAGCGAGTAACACCACTACCGGGGATAATATTTGTTTAATCACTGGCGTAATAAATTTATCTAACATGGGTCGTTTCCAATTAAGCTGTGGTTTATGTCAAATCAGTGGCTTATATAAATTTAGTTCATATCGTTAACCATAAGGTTAATGACATCAGTACCCTTTATCAAAGTGAAATCACTTTGCCTTGGGCGGCGTCCGCATCGGTTTGATCGTGCGTTACCATGATGGCGGGTAACTGATGTTGGCGTATTTGATCAAACACCAATTGTCTGGTTTCTTGGCGTAATTGACTGTCGAGTTTACTAAATGGCTCATCCAATAAAATGGCTTTAGGTTGACTCAGTAATACGCGTAACAATGCCACTCTTGCTTGTTGGCCGCCAGATAAACTTTGCACACTCCGTTGCTCTAACCCACCCAGACCCACTTGGGTTAATGCTTGGCTAATGGTAGTTTGTCGCTGTGCTTTAGGCCCTTTGGGCATAGCAAAACTAATGTTACCTGCCACGGTTAAATGTGGGAACAGCAAAGGGTCTTGGTACAATAAACCAATACGGCGTAAATGGCTGGCGGTATCAGTAATGTGTTGACCATTTAAGTACAGCTTTCCCGTAGCGTGAAAGCCTTTTGGTAACATACCGGTTAACCAGTTTAACAAGGTCGATTTACCGCTTCCAGACGGTCCCATGATGGTGAGGATTTCACCGCCTTGAATGGTTTCATTTAATGATAACAGCAACTGCTGTTGTCGATATAAGGTTAGATCATCAATGGATAGCGAAGGGACTTCCTCTGAGATCACCGTTGAACGAGTTTGCATTAGTTTCCTTATTCGCGATGTCTAAATAGCATTTTTGGCAGTAACCATGCCAGTAAAAAACCAAGGGCAGGGAGGGCCATTTGCACTAATGCATACACAGCACTGGTGCGACGACTGCCGCCATTGGCGAGCGAAACCGCTTCGGTAGTAATGGTATTAATGCGCCCACCCCCCGCCAGTAATGTGGGTAAATATTGACTAAAACTAATGGCTAATCCTAATGCGCAGGCAATCAAAATAGGCGCTAGCAACATAGGCAGTTTAATTTGCCAGAATATTTTTGCTTCGCTCGCCCCCAAACTGGCGGCGACGGTGCTAAAGCGTGGGTCTAAACGGCGGTAGCTACTGGACAGCGACAAAAACACATAAGGCAATACAAACAACAGATGCGCTAGCACCACATTGATGAAGCTGTGATGGCTGTTGATTTGCTCCAATAACCACACCAAACCAAATAGAAACGCAATGCTGGGGATAAGCAGGGGTAAATAAATGATCACACTGCTTAATCTCGACACCATTTTACCTGTGTATTGCTCAGCCTCCAGAGTAAATAAGGTCAAAATGATTGCCAAGCTGGTGGCACAAACACCAATCAAAACTGTGTCTAGTAATGGCGTGTGCATTTGTTGTAATGCCGACTGCCAATGTAAACTGACAAATTGTTGCGGCAATACCGTAGGGAAATGCCAGAAACCGGCAACAGACCATAACATCATGCCGATTAATGCCAAACCAATGGCACTGATTATCACCACAGTAAGCACATGAGTGATGTTTTGCATAATGGCGCCAGCATACTCACGTTGGCCGTTGATAAGCATGGTTTGGGAGGCTTTTTTTATTAGTTTTTCGAGCAGCCACCAACTCAGTAGCAAGAGTAATGTCAGTACAATTTGTAATATGGCGCCTGCTGACGCTTTTATTCGTAAGCTTAAGTCAACATCATGGAACCACTGCATAATGGCAACGGCAAGTGTCGGTGGGCTATTAGGACCCAAAATTAATGGAATTTCGACACTGGCACTGGCATAGGCGAGCACGGCCAATATCGGTAAGCGTAAAAACGGGTATAAGCTCGGTAACACCACTTTGAAAAAAGCGGTCATTGGGCAATAACCTAGGCTTAATGCCACTCGATGTTGAGCGCGCAAGGTATGGCCTAATTCGGGTTGTGCTAATACCCCAAGTGCCATCAGTAATAGAAAGGGGAGTTCTTTTAGCGTCAGCCCAATAATAATGCTCAGGCCCATCGCATCGTGAGGATACAGCCAATCAGGCGGTGCATCCCATCCGCTTAGCCAAGGTGACACAATCCGAGATAACATGCCCGATGGGGTAATTAAAAAGCCAATTGCAATTGCGGCAGCCGCATGGGGGATGACTAAAATAGGCCCTAACAGTCGTTGAATATAGCCGAGCCAAGGGCTAGTAAAGTAACTGCCTAATATTAAAATGGTGATCACAAATGCCAGTAAGGTACTGATAAAACTGGTCGATACGCTGAGTAATGCCATATAGCCAAGACCCGGTGTTTGCCATAGATCGACAAAACCAGCCACGCTGAACTGAGTATGACCTAATACCGGAAACCAGCCAAAAGCAGGCAAAATAACGGCAATTAAGCCGCTCAGTACCGGGATCACCAATAACGCCATCATTAAATATGGACTGCTGCGCACTAAGGTTGTAAATCCACTGGTGGACGTCATCATCGCATTACCCCATAGCGTTGTAGCCACTGGGTTGCGATCACCTTGGTCCAGCTCGGATCCGGTTCGCCTAATGCTGGGCTACTCTCTTGATTAGCCATTTGGGCGCTAGGGTGTGACTGGGTTGGCGGCTGAAACGACGCTTGTTGCGCAGCCGGTAATGGCGATATTACGTATGGACTGCTGCGCACCAGTGTTTTAAATCCACTTGCGGATGTCATCATCGCATTACCCCATAGCGTTGTAGCCACTGGGTTGCGATCACCTTGGTCCAACTT
>NZ_JBEOPO010000057.1:0-22280 GCF_040310145.1 Shewanella sp. S1-49-MNA-CIBAN-0167
GAGCGACATATCAGGTTCGAACTGATGACCTATACCTTGGCAAGGTATCGCTCTACCAACTGAGCTAATGTCGCACACTTTTCGCTTTCTTTTAAAATCTAACAGAAATTTGGAGCGACCTTCTTTATAAATAAAGAGGGGTTCGAACTGATGACCTATACCTTGGAACAAGATTGGTATCGACTCTTACAATTAACTCAACTGAGCTAATGTCGCACATATTTCACTTTCTTTTAAAATCATACAGAAATTTGGAGCGACATATCAGGTTCGAACTGATGACCTATACCTTGGCAAGGTATCGCTCTACCAACTGAGCTAATGTCGCGTACTGGTTGCTTCATTTTAACAATCTGCAAGGTATCGTCTTTCAACCTATCAACTGAGCTAATGTCGCGTACTGGTTGCTTCATTTTAACAATCTGCAAGGTATTGTCTTTCAACCTATCAACTGAGCTAATGTCGCATACTTTCAAATTTCAATACAACTTTCTATGACTCAGAGTTTGGCGCTCTGTAGAAAGTTGAGGCCGCATTATAGGTAAATTTTACTACGCTGCAACCCCCTTTTTTAAAAAAATTGTTCAATTGGTTAAATTTTAAATACTTCTGTGCGATAAAACTGCATTTCAGCAATAGACTCTTTGATATCTTCTAATGCTTGATGAGTATTTTTCTTACTGAAGCCATTCATTGTTTCAGGGCTCCAACGACGAACCAACTCTTTGATGGTACTCACATCGATATTGCGATAATGAAAATACTCTTCAAGCTCCGACATGTACTTATTCATAAAGCGACGATCTTGACCAATACTGTTGCCGCACATTGGCGATGCGCCTTTAGGCACGTACTGAGATAAAAAATCAATCGTTTGTGTTATCGCATCTTGTTCAGAACATTTACTGGCGCGCACACGGTCAATTAATCCTGACTGGCCGTGATGTTTTTGGTTCCAATCATCCATGCCTGCTAGAGCAGCATCGGTTTGGTAAATCGCTAGTACAGGGCCTTGAGCAATGATATTAAGGTCTTGGTCGGTCACTAAGGTGGCAATTTCAATAACTCGATCCACAGCGGGTTCTAAGCCTGTCATTTCCAAATCAACCCAAATTAGATTATTCGCATCAACAGCCATTTATGCCGCCTTATGTTATCTGTCGCCTAAATTCAGGCATTTTTATAAAAGAGTGTGTATCATACTGTTTTTTTGACACACAAAAAAACACCTATTTAATGAAGATAAGCCTGTGAGTAAAAAGAAACCCCTAAGTCAGGGCCAATTACGCCGAATGCGCGCTAATCAGACTAAGCGATTAAAGCGCAATGACGATAACACTCAACATGCCGAGTTACAGGACAATCTGTTAGGTCCTGAGCAAGCTGGTGTGGTTATTTCTCGCTTTGGTCAGCATGCCGATATTGAAACTGCAAACGGTATGGTATCGCGATGTAATATTCGTCGCGCGGTCACCAGTTTAGTCACGGGTGATAAAGTCGTGGTAAGACTCGCGACTGAAGTCCAATCCGGCTCCAGTATCGGTGGTATTGTCGTAGCCGTTCACCCACGAAAATCTTCTTTAACTCGACCAGATTTATACGACGGCGTAAAAATTATTGCCGCCAACATAGATCAAATCTTAATTGTGTCATCGGTTTTGCCTAGCTTTACCACCCAAATTATTGATCGATATCTAGTGGCTTCTGAAGATACCGATATTCGACCTATCATCATTCTGAACAAAATTGATTTATTAGATGATACCAATCGTGATGAAATCGAACGAGCTTTGACACGCTACCAAGATATTGGTTATCCGGTTTATCGGATCAGTAGCCACACAGGCGAAGGCGTAGATGACATTAAAGATTTACTCAATAACAAAGTCAGTGTTTTCGCTGGTCAATCAGGAGTTGGAAAGTCTTCCTTAATCAATGCTTTAATGCCAGAAGCTGAACTATTAATTGGCGATGTGTCCGATAACTCAGGTTTAGGTCAACACACGACCACCACGGCCAAGTTACTGCATTTTATCAGCGGGGGTGATTTAATTGATTCACCTGGTATACGCGAATTTGCATTATGGCATTTAGATGCCATCAGGGTTGGTTGGTGTTTTATCGAATTTAGAGATTTTTTAGGAACATGTAAGTTTCGCGATTGTAAACATGGCGACGACCCAGGTTGTGCTTTACAGCAAGCATTAGCTGATGGAAAAATAACCAAAGACCGTTTTAGTAATTATCAACGTATTATTGCCAGTTTAGATGAACAACGTCATGCACGACATTTCCGTGCAATTGATGAATAATATTCTGTATGCCTAATACTCTTTATAAAGACTAGGCTGTAGAAATAGTAGGCTGTAGAATAAAACTATATCGTTCAACCAGATGAGAGAAAAGGGAAACACATTGGACTCAATTAAAATTGCTTTGCAATACATGTTGCCAAAACACTTTCTGTCGCGCTTAGTGGGCAAATTTGCCGCTGCAGAAGTAGGCGTTATCACCACGGCAGGGATTAAATGGTTTATCAAACAATACAAAGTTGATATGTCAGAAGCATTGCAACCTGAGCCCGAAGCCTACAAAACCTTCAATGCCTTTTTTACCCGGGCATTAAAGCCTCAACTGCGACCTATCTGCCAAGACAGCCATTTCATGGCGCACCCGGTTGATGGGGCGATAAGTCAATGTGGTTCAATTGACGCTCGCAACATTTTCCAAGCCAAAGGTCACAGTTATACGACCGAAGCATTATTAGGGGGTGATAAGAATGATGCTGCACGTTTTGATGATGGCGATTTTGCCACTATTTACTTGGCTCCAAAAGATTACCACCGGATCCACATGCCAATCACAGGTACATTATCAAAAATGACTTATGTGCCAGGCGATTTATTCTCGGTTAATCCTCTTACGGCTCAAAATGTGCCCGGACTATTTGCCCGTAATGAACGTGTGGTGGCTATTTTTGAAACCGAAGCAGGCCCACTTGCAATGGTACTGGTAGGTGCAACAATTGTAGCCAGTATTGAAACAATTTGGTCCGGTACAGTGACCCCACCAGGTGGTAAGCAAGTGTTTAGCTGGGACTATCCAACCACAGGCCCAGAAGCGGTTACCTTAGGAAAAGGCGCTGAAATGGGTCGTTTTAAACTAGGCAGCACTGTGGTGATGTTATTTGCGCAAGATGCCATTGCAACATTTGCTGATGGTGTCGAACCAGGTGAAACCACGCGTATGGGTCAACCATTCGCCAAATTCAACCAGCAATAACTCGCCACCACTAAACCACACCCTGAATTAATTGAGCTATATTGAGCCGTACTGCTTTTGAGTGGTACGGCTTTATATTGTAAACTCATTGCTCATTTACCACTGCATTGCGCTTTTTAAGCGCAAAAACAGCGCTGTAGTATCGTGTTACCCCCTTTTATGATTGGTGCTAGCACGCAGCATTTTAGACGAGCAACAGACCACTCCAACCACGATTAAATAAATAATGATTGTTGCGACAGCTTTATTTGAAACTCAGCAAAGACATCAAAAATATAGATCATAATCTCGCAAATTTGCTACCATGACCATACTCCAGCCTGAGCCAAGTATTATGTTACGTTTAGCGTGTTTATTTCTGTGTTTTCTTATAGCAAATATACTGTCAGTTTCTGTATTTGCTAATACCCCTCTAACCCTAGATAAGCGTTTGGGGCTCAATAGCCAATCTGAAAATCAGCCGCTTGATATACAATCTCAAATTACAGAACTCGAAAGCAGCATTGAAAAGCTGCAAATTGAACAACAAACCTATACCAATATAGAACGCTCTAACAACGAAGCAAAACTCTCACTGGCAGAGCAACTTGCTGAAGCACAGAAACCGTTAAGCCTAAATGTTGAAATCGATCTTAACCAGCAAGCTTCAATGGCCTATTTTCATTTATCGGAATTAAAAGAGACCGAATCGAGCCTTAATCAGCAGTTACGTCTGATTTCACAACGCCAAACGCAATTACCTGATTTAATTGTTCAAGCACAAAATGCCTTAACGCAACATAATAAAACCCTAAAATCGCCAATTGATATTCCATTAGGCCAACGTAACAAACTTCAGGCAGAACTGCTCGCGCAGCATATTGTGACCTTACAAGCTGAACAATTAGCTAACCCTCAGCAGTTAGAAATTACTCAACTACAACAGCAGCTCAATCGCTTGTCTTTAAGCCAACAAGGAATCTTTATTGAGCTTATCAACAAACACAACATTGAGTCTCGCCAGCAGCAAACCGCAGACACCATAGCCAATAACTTAATTGATGCCCAAGAGCTTGCCGATCCATTATCTCAAGAACTTAGCGAAGTAAATCAGCACTATGCTGAACAATTACAGACCCTCACCAGTAATATAAAATCTGCGATCGAGAATCAACAACGAATTGAGAAACGCTATCAATCACAAAATGCCCAACTATCAAACGTACTTGAGCAAATTACCTGGGTTAAAACTAACTCCGCCTTTGGCGATCGTTTTTTGCAGATGCTGCAATCATTACCTAAGCCACCCAATCTAGACAAACTGCAAACAGAATTAGCCGATGCTCGTTTACAACGCTACAAATTAGAACAGCAACAAGCACTGAACAGCCAGCAACTTGATAACCGCGACATGTTTAATGAAACCCAGATTAAATTACTGCAATCACAACAAGAGCTAATCAATCAACTATCGCAAAGTTACGATCAATATCTAGCTGAATTTGCTAAGTTACGCATTGGTTATGAACAATTAAATCAATTACATACCACATTAAAAAACACTCTTAACGAACATCTATTTTGGGTGCCCAATGCGCCTAGCATTGGCGCTTTATGGTTAATTGACTTAAGTCACAGTAGTGTCTGGTTACTGCAACCGAGTCAGTGGCAGTTGTTACAACAAGCTTGGTCTGAACAAAGTAATTATTGGGCTTGGTGGGGCATTTTATTTTTGTGTTGTTTAATGGCACAAGACATGCTGACACCTAAGTTCAATGAAGCGATTAGTCGCTATGCAGTATATGTTGGCAATGTGACTCAAGATAAATTTAAATACACCATTAAAACCCTAATCATCAGCTTAACGTACGCCTTAATAAGGCCGTTACCGGTGATAATGGCAGGGATTATTTTCTCGCGATCAGAACAAAATCTGGTGTATGCCGTGGGAATTGGCATTTTAGCTATTGGTGTCAGTTATCTGATATATCAGTTCTTTTTCTTGTTAACCCTTGATAAAGGTATTTTGATCAGTCATTTCCGACGACCGAAGGAAATTGTCCAACAAGCACAACAAACCATGGCTTCGTTTGTCATGGTATCTGCGCCATTAATCGGTTTAATGGGCTTTACCGAAGCGTTAGATACCTCATTAGTACGCAACAGTCTTGGCCGTGGTGCGTTTATCGTTTTCTGTGTTGTGCTATTCCTGCTGTATAAAGAAGTCATGTTACTTATTGGCCAATATCGCAAAAATAAGCCTAGCGCCACTAATATGGCTATCATTCAAAAAGCGCTATGGGCAATACTGATCGGGACCCCTGTTTTTAGCGCAATCTTGGCGGTGATCGGCTACTACTTCACCGCATTCCAACTTCTATTACAGCTACAAATTTCGGTATTATTAGGCTTGGGCTTCTTGCTGACTTACCAGTTAATTAAGCGTTGGATGTTGATTGAACGCCGTTTAATCGCATTTGATCGTGCCAAAGCCAAGCGTGCAGAGTTACTTGCACAACGAGAAAGAGACGAATTACAAAACAATGAACCAATAGAAACCTATGAAGAACCGATTGTTGATTTAGAAACCATTTCCAGCCAGTCACTGGGCTTAGTGAGATCAATTTTAATTTTGGCCTTCTTCGCCAGCTTATTGGGCATTTTGGCGCAAACGCATACTGCGGTATTCTCGTTTTTAGATGGCATTACTTTATGGACCACCAACAGCAATGTAAATGGTATTGAGCAACAAGTGCCCATTACATTGAAATCAATTCTATTTGGAATTATGTTAGTAGGTTTCTCATTAGTTATTGCTAAAAACCTCCCCGGTTTGATGGAACTGACGTTATTGCAAAGATTAGATTTATCGCCAGGAACCGGGTTTGCCATTACCACTGTGAGCAGTTATTTAGTGGTGTTTTTTGGCATACTGTTTGGTTTTTCAACTCTTGGGATGGAGTGGGCTAAATTGCAATGGCTAGTTGCGGCACTCTCAGTAGGCTTGGGGTTTGGCTTACAAGAAATTTTTGCTAACTTTATTTCTGGTTTGATTATTCTATTTGAAAAACCCATTCGTATTGGCGATACCGTTACTATCCGCGACCTATCAGGTACAGTCAGTAAAATCCAAATCAGAGCGACTACGATTGTCGACTTTGATCACAAAGAAATTATTGTGCCAAACAAAGCCTTTATTACCGAACAACTGGTTAACTGGTCGTTGTCCGATCCGATAACTCGTGTGATCGTAACAGTATCGGTATCTCGTGATGCTGATCCAACCAAAGTCGAAATGTTACTTCATCAAGCCGTGCTTGAATGTGATTTATCATTAGCCATACCGGAGCCAGAAGTATGGTTCGCCGGTTTTGGTCGACACACACAAGATTACGAAATTCGCTCGTATGCGAAAGACATGTCGGATCGTTGGCCGTTACGCCACAGCTTGCATAAACTCATTAATAAAAAGCTTAAAGAAAATAATGTCGAACTTGCCTATCCGCAGATGGACATTCATATTAATCATATGCCTAAAGAATCCACCGGATTATATAAAGGCTAATTCAAGTCTTAATTAAGGAAAGCTATGCTCGTTTTTGCTCACCGCAGCGCCAGCGGTTATGAACCTGAAAATACCTTAATTGCTATAGACAAAGCACTCGATTTGGGTGTTAATGCCATTGAACTTGATGTGCATTGCGTTGAAGGTGAATTAGTGGTGTTTCATGATCGCCGTTTAGAAGGTAAGTCAACCGGAACAGGGCTGATCCACTTAACCACAAAAGCAGCTCTGGCTCTATTTACCGTCGGCGGACAAGCGATCCCCACGTTATGGCAGGCACTCGAACGGATAAGCACAAAAAGCGAAGGCTTGTGCAGCGTCAACATCGAATTAAAAGGCGTTGGCTGCGTAAAACCCTTTCTTGCATTATACCCTCAAGCCCTTGAGCAACTCAATTACACCCCAGAACAACTGTTAATATCATCATTTAACCACCCCTATTTGGCTCAGATAAAAAACACTTTCCCACAAGCTATTATCGCCCCATTACTGGCGGGGATCCCGCTAGACTTAGCTCAAATAATGACGACGCTTAATGCCTATTCGATCAATCTTGACGTGAGTTTTATTAATCAAGCTATTATTGATGACGCCCATCAGCGCGGCGGTAAAGTATTTGTGTATACCGTTGATCATCATGAAGATATTCAAGCGTTAAAAGCAATGGGTGTCGACGGTGTTTTCAGTAATTATCCAGACAAAGCGATGGCAATAGCAATGATGCCGGTCACAGTGGACTACCATGGTTGGTTTGAATAAGCCGTCTACGTATCAAGACTAAATCATGGAATCCCTATGGCGAATAAATTATTATTGCTGACCAGAGAGAACGATCAATATCGCCAATTATTGGCAAAGCATTCATTGCCAGATCTCGAAATTGTCGATGACATTCTCGTTGATACTGGCGATGACACGCTCAGCAATATTAATGATGCTGATATTTGGTTAGCAGAACCCCATTTAGCCGCACCATTACTGCCCCATGCAACAGCGCTTAAATGGTTACAATCAACCTTTGCGGGTGTCGATGCGTTAATGCAACCATCATTACGACATGATTATTTGCTGACCAATATTCGCGGCGTCTTTGGCCCGCTAATGAGTGAATATGTTTTTGGCTACCTATTAAGCCATTATCGACACCATGCCCAGTATACGCAGCAACAACACCAGCAGCTTTGGCGACCAGGCAGTTACCGAACTTTGCAAGGGCAACAACTATTAATACTAGGCACGGGCTCCATCGCTCAACACCTTGCGATAACAGCCCACCATTTTGGCATGACAGTCAGCGGGCTCAATCGCCAAGGCGCACTCGTGAGTGGCTTTAATCGCATCGACACGATGGATAAATTAGCCGATTATTTGCCCCATGCACATGTCATTGTCAGCGTATTACCCGATACACCTCAAACCAAGCATCTATTAAATGCCGAAAATCTGCCCTTATTGAAACCTGATACCATGTTATTTAACATTGGCCGAGGTAACGCAATTGATTTGACTGCTTTACAAACTGAACTGATGCTATGCCCACAGCGCCAAGCCATATTAGATGTGTTCGAACAAGAGCCCTTGCCTGCTAACCATCCACTATGGCATTACGATAACGTCACTATTACTCCGCATATCGCTGCGCCAAGTTTTCCCGAACAAGTAGTACAAATATTTAGCCAAAACTATTGCCGATGGCAACAGTCCAAATCATTGCACTATGTCGTCGATGCTAGCCATGGCTACTAAAACGGGCTGAAATAGCATTGTTTAACCTCAGATCGGAACAATAGATAGGCTAATTCGTTAAATACGGCTTTATTGCAAGTCTTCAATTTTTCATAAAAAGTGATGTAGATCATACTGTATTAAAAATAATCATTATATTTACAAGAAAGGTATTGCCAATGATAACTATTTTCATTTAGAATTAGGTTACTTTCTTAGCTCTGACCCATTTTAAATGAAGAGGCTTTCTCTATGTACGTTTGTCTTTGTCATGCCATTACAGACACTCAAATTAAAGCAGCCGTTAGCCAAGGTGATTGCTCACTTGCTGACGTGAGAAAGCGTTTGGGCGTTTCAGACCAATGTGGAAAATGTGCTCGGATGGCAACTCAAATCATTCAGACTCAGTTAGAGTACGAACCCAATTTCTATGAAGTTGCATAAAATATTTCCTTTTCATAAAAAAAGCTGCTCATATGAGCAGCTTTTTTTCATTCTTTAGCGATTTACTAACCGAAAAATTCAGGGCTGGTTCACTAACATTAATGCGATCCTCGCAATGTTCAGACAAACCATTAATGCGATCCTCGCAATGTTCAGACAAACAACAAGGTTAACGAAACCATGTGATCCTGAAATAAGCCATTAATCTAAAGCGTTAATCTAAAGCGTTAATCTACGCCATTAATCTAAGCATTAATCTAACGTTTGCGCAGAATCGTCTACCCCTGGCTCACTGTCTACATGGGCACTGTCAACATCAACACTATCCACACGTTGTAAACCTCTTGGTAGCTTAGCACCTCTTCGTCCGCGTTCACCTCGATATTCCTCTAGATCACTTGGTTTCAAGGTTAACTTACGCTTGCCCGCCCATAACGTTACTGAGGCATTTTGAGGAACCACACACAGATGCAATAGTAATTCTTCGCGATTTTTAGCTCGATCAGTAGCAATACCGATAATTTTATTGCCTTTACCTTTTGATAACTGTGGCAAAGCATCTAAGCTAAACATCAGCATGCGGCCTTCAGAAGTTATGGCTAACAAAGATTGACCTGCGGTTTTATTAATTAACTTTGGCAGCATGACTAACGCATTCGTTGGTAGGCTTAGTAACGCCTTACCCGCCTTATTACGGCTGACTAAATCAGGATAAGCACAAATAAAGCCATAACCCGCATCGGTTGCCAACAAGAAGAACTGCTCTTCCTCACCCATTAATACATGTTGCATTACCGCGTTAGGCGCCATATTAAAGCGCGTGGTAATCGGCTCACCTTGGCTTCTGGCTGAAGGCAACGTGTGACTGTCGGTTGTAAATGCTCGCCCTGTTGAGTCAATAAACACCGCCGCCTGATTACTTTTACCCATTACGCTGCACAGGTAACTGTCGCCAGACTTATAAGACAAGCCTTTTACATCAACATCATGACCTTTAGCACAACGTACCCAACCTTTATCTGACAACACGACAGTGACAGGTTCAGTTGGGGTTAACTCTTGTTCAGTCAGTGCTTTGGCATCAATACGTTCAATAATAGGCGAACGACGATTGTCACCATAAATCTCGCCATCTTGAATCAATTCTTTTTTGACTAAGGTTTTTAAACGACGATCTGAGCTTAATAATAATTCTAATTTGTCACGCTCGGCGGCTAACTCGTCTTGCTCAGCTTTGATTTTAAATTCTTCAAGCTTGGCCAAATGACGTAACTTTAATTCTAAAATTGATTCTGCTTGTTTATCTGACAAGGTAAACCGAGACATCAACTCAGCTTTAGGCTCATCGTGAAAACGAATAATCTCGATCACTTCGTCAATGTTTAAAAATGCGATCATCAAGGCTTCTAAAATATGTAATCGCGCTAACACTTTATCGAGTCTATATTGCAAGCGGCGCGTTACAGTGGTCATCCGAAACTCTAACCATTCGGTTAATAGTTGCTTTAGCCCTTTCACTTTAGGGAGGCCATCAAGTCCCAACACATTTAAGTTAACCCGAAAGCTTTTTTCAAGATCCGTAGTGGCAAATAAATGGGTCATTAACTGATCACAATCAACACGGCTTGATCGAGGAACAATGATTAATCGCACTGGGTTTTCATGATCAGATTCATCACGTAAGTCAGACACCATCGGCAGCTTTTTTGCCTGCATTTGATTGGCAATTTGCTCTAGGATCTTACCGCTACTTGCTTGATGCGGTAATGAGGTAATGACAATTTCACCATGCTCTTCTTTGTAAACCGCGCGCATTTTGATTGAACCACGCCCGGTATCATAAATCCGCTCAATATCGGCTCTAGGGGTGATGATTTCGGCTTCAGTCGGGTAGTCAGGACCTGGCACTAACTCCATGAGTCGGGCTAAATCAGTTTTTGGATTATCGATAAGCTCAACACAAGCTGAAACTAACTCACGCACGTTATGTGGTGGAATGTCTGTTGCCATGCCCACCGCAATGCCGGTAATGCCATTCAATAAAATATGCGGTAATCGGGCAGGTAAGGTTTTAGGCTCCTTCATGGTGCCATCAAAGTTAACCCCCCAATCGACGGTTCCTTGACCTAATTCCGACAATAACACTTCAGAAAACTTTGATAGTCTAGCTTCGGTATAACGCATTGCCGCAAATGACTTAGGATCATCTGGCGCGCCCCAGTTACCTTGGCCGTCAACCAGTGGATATCGATAGGAAAATGGCTGAGCCATTAACACCATCGCTTCATAACATGCGCTATCACCGTGTGGATGATATTTACCTAAAACATCACCCACAGTACGGGCTGATTTTTTGTGTTTAGACTGTGCCGATAACCCTAATTCACTCATGGCGAAAATAATACGACGCTGAACAGGTTTTAAACCATCGCCAATATGCGGTAAAGCACGATCCATAATCACGTACATGGAATAATTTAAATAAGCCTCTTCAGTAAAGCGCCTAAGCGGCATTTGCTCTACGCCATCAAGACTTAATTCAATCGCATCACTCATTATTTCATATCCTGTGATTGTTCGGGTGCGTTATAAAACAAACGGTAAATATTACCTTTTAAATCATCTGAAATGTACATTGCGCCGTCTGGCGCATTAATCACATCAAATGGACGTGCGACGGGAAATTCTCCATCCAAAAAACTCACCACGGTTTCACGTTTACTAATTTTATTATCTTCAATACTCAGCATCACAATTTGATAGCCCACTTTACTTGAACGATTCCATGAACCATTTTCAGCAACAAATATTTGGTTACGATAACGTTCTGGAAATTGCTCTCCTCGGTAAAAACTTAATCCGGTTGGGGCAACGTGTGCTGGCAGTTCGAATTCAGGCACGCTGATATTTAAATTTTCAGGTTTATCATAGGCAGGCTCAATCACATCTGTGGCGTGTAAATAAGGAAAACCAAAGTGGCTACCTTTAATTTCTAAACGGTTTATTTCATCAGGTGGAATATTATCGCCCATCCAATTACGACCTAAATCAGCAAACCACAACTTGTTGGTCACCGGTGACCAATCAAAACCTGTCACACTCCTAAGGCCAAACGCAACTTGCTCACTGGCGCCGGGATCAACATCGATGGCCAAAATACTGCCAAATGGCGAAGGTGATTCACAGACATTACATGCCGAACCAATGGCAACATATAACAGTCCATCGGGGCCAAAGTGCATCGAACGAGAATATTTCTTATCTAAGCTTGGCAAATTTGAATAGACTTCACGTGCTCGACTAGGACGGCGAAGACGAGATTCTATTTCTTCAAAGCGAATGATACGGTCGTCTTCAGTGACGTATAGCGAACCATTATGGAAGGCTAACGCATCAGGGTAATCTAACCCCCTTGCGATAAGGTAACGCTTATCCACTTGGCCATTTTGATCACTATCAACCAACGCATACACGGTGCCACTTTTTTGAGACCCGACAAATAAAGTACCGTTATCGCCCACGGTCATTTGCTTAATATCGCCTAAATCAGAGGCATACAAGCTTAATCCAAACCCTTTGGTGACAGTGATCATCACCGATTGTGCGGCAATGGCGAGTGTGGGGAAAAAGCCTAATAATATTATACCTGCGCAAGCAAATTTACTGCCCAGGTTAAGATAAAATCGTACGTTAATATACTGCATGTTAATTATCTTTTTGCCTTATGTTATACATTCTTATTGGCAGTAACAAACACGACTAAAGTGACGCTAAGTCGCCTTTACTTTCTAACCAGGTCTTACGATCTGGAGCACGCTTTTTAGCCAGTAACATATCCATCAAGGCTACCGTCTCATCGGCGTCATCAATAGTCAATTGAACTAAGCGTCGGGTGTTAGGATCCATAGTGGTCTCACGCAGTTGCAATGGGTTCATTTCACCCAAGCCTTTAAAGCGAGTCACTTGCACCTTACCTTTTTTATTTTCTGCGGTAATACGGTCTAAGATCCCCGTTTTTTCAGCTTCATCCAGAGCATAAAAAACCTCTTTGCCGATATCAATACGAAATAGCGGCGGCATAGCAATATACACATGCCCATTATTCACTAATACACGATAATGCTTTAAGAACAACGCACACAACAATGTCGCAATATGCAGTCCATCAGAATCTGCATCCGCTAGAATACAAATTTTACCATAACGTAATTCTGAAATATCATCGCTGTCAGGATCGCAACCAATCGCTATCGAAATATTATGCACCTCTTGCGAGGCTAACACTTGCGAGGAATCGACCTCCCAAGTATTCAAAATTTTACCTCTTAACGGCATAATGGCTTGAAATTCACGATCTCGAGCTTGTTTTGCACTGCCGCCAGCCGAGTCTCCTTCCACTAAAAATAACTCACCTCGCATCGGATCTTGACCGCTGCAATCGGTTAGCTTACCCGGTAATGCTGGCCCAGAAGTCACTTTTTTACGCGCCACTTTTTTAGCTGCTTTTAAACGTCGCAGTGCATTACTAATGCACAATTCTGCTAGTTGTTCTGCTAACTCAGTATTGGAGTTTAACCACAAAGAAAAGGCATCACGAACAACACCAGAAACAAAGGCAGAGCTTTGACGACTGGATAATTTTTCTTTGGTTTGGCCAGAAAACTGTGGATCTTGCATTTTTGTCGATAAGATAAACGCTGCACGATCCCAAATATCTTCGGGCGATAGCTTAATACCACGAGGAACAAGATTGCGAAATTCACAAAACTCACGCATAGACTCAAGCAAACCTTGTCTAAAGCCATTTACATGAGTACCACCTAATGGTGTCGGAATTAAGTTAACGTAACTTTCACTCAAACTATCCCCACCTTCAGGCAACCAAGTAATCGCCCACTCAGCGGCGTCTAATTTGCCTTTAAAACTGCCAACAAACGGCTCTTCAGGTAACAATACAGAATCTTTTATCGCTTCTTTGAGGTAATCGGTTAAGCCGCTTTCATAAAACCAGTCATACACTTCACCATTTTGTTTATTGGTAAACTTGATGCGTAAACCGGGGCACAATACCGCTTTAGCTCGTAGTATATAAATTAATTTACTGGCCAAAAAGTTAGCCGAGTCAAAATAACTGGTATCGGGCCAGAAATGCACTCGAGTTCCCGTATTACGGCGCCCACAAGTGCCCGTCACGACCAGTTCTTCAACCTTAAAACCATTTTCAAAGGCCATTTCATATACATGCCCATCACGACGAACACTGACTTCAACACGCAGAGAAAGCGCATTGACGACCGAAATACCCACCCCATGTAAACCACCTGAAAACTGGTAGCTTTTATTCGAAAACTTACCACCTGCGTGCAATTTAGTCAGAATAAGTTCAACCCCAGGAATGCCTTCTTCTGGGTGAATGTCCACCGGCATACCCCGGCCATCATCGGTCACTTCAAGGGAATTATCTTCATGGAGTACAACTTCAATTTTAGTCGCGTGTCCCGCCAGAGCTTCATCAACGCTGTTATCAATAACCTCTTGACCAAGGTGATTAGGCCTAGAGGTGTCGGTATACATACCAGGACGGCGTTTTACCGGGTCAAGTCCATTAAGGACCTCAATAGCGTCAGAAGTATATTGGTTGGTCATAATCCACACATTTGGAGTTAGATAGAGCCAAAGTTAGCTCAAATTGATCGTTGTTTGTAACGCTAAAACGTTACAGCTGAATAAATTTACATATTTTGTCTAATTGTTGTTCATAGCCAACAAAACTGTGGTCACCATTAGGCTCTAAATGTAATTCACAGCTATGGTACTTATGTAGTGCTTGTCGATAATCTAACACTTCGTCACCAGTTTGCAACAGCACGAGAAAACGATCAGGATGTCGGATCACATGAGTATTATACTGAGCAACATCATATTGATGCTGCGGTAACACTTGATAATGCTCATCAGTATAAGGATTATATTGAGGACCGATAAACTGTTCAAATAATTCGAACGGTTTTACCGCCGGATTAATCAACACGGCTCTACCACCATAGGTTTCGGCTAAATAACTGGCAAAATAACCACCTAACGACGAGCCAATAAAGCGCAATGTCTGCCCTTGCCGTTTCGCTTGCTCAGTGATATTGCACAGTAAAGTAATTGCAGCAATGGGTGACGAAGGTAATTGTGGTTGGTGAAAATCGACTTGTGGATAATGTTGCTGAATATAGTGTGCGGTTTGAATGGCCTTATCTGACCGTGGAGAACTATTAAAACCATGTATATAAAGCAGCATATTCCCTCGCGAGACGGTTAATTAGCACTAAGGGCGTCCTTATTAACATAATATGGCGCGGTAAACTAGTATCCGCTGGCCTCATTATCTGGCGCAAATAGATTTCCTGGCACGCGATACACGTTAGTACGAATGCTACCATCGCCTGCCAACTCCAGCAAACGATAACCGGGTTGAAGATGGTCTAAGGCAAAATAGGATGATAATGGTTTAAATTGAATACACGTTGACGGTGTCGCCATTAATTGAATAGGACCATGCGCCCCTAAATGAATATTATCCACTTGTTGGTGTACGTGCCCCCAAAGAATACCTTTCACTTGCGGGTAACGGCTGGTCCGTTGCAAAAACTCTTCTCCATTCATCATACAGTGCTGATCTAACCAAGCGCACTGCATTAAGATCGGATTATGATGCATCACTAACAAGACATGTTTATCGGGTTCAGCGTTAATTGCAGCATCTATTAAGGCAAATTGTCGCTCGCCCATATGGCCACCAGGCTTACCTCGAAGAGTAGAATCAAGCATTAATATCAGCCATTTACCAATAACCACCCGTTGTTGGCCAAACACTTTTTCACCTTGCATACGCAAGCTCATCAAGCGAGGGTCATCATGGTTACCGGGTAAATAATGGCAAGGCAGATTTAACATTTCAATCTTTTGCACAAAATGCTGATAAGACTCAGGTGAGTAATCTTGGCTAATATCACCGGTTGCTAACAATAAATGAGCAGGATATTGAGTGGCTATGTAGGTATTTAACACCGCTTGGAGACTTTGGGCCGTATTAACACCTAGCAGTTGTCCTTCTGGATCAGAAAAGAGATGCGGATCCGTCACTTGTACTAATCGTACAGGCTCATTTTCAGTAACAGAATAATGCACTGCGTCTTTAAGCACTAAAGATTCCCAACATGGTAAAAGAATAAAATAGCTATGATTGGCAAGTCACTCTCCGAGACCCAATCTTCAACAGATCTTCAAGGAATGCATTCACCTGAAATTTTTCATCGCTATGATGCATATGTATATTAGGGTAATCATACATTGGCTTTAAGCGATAAATCTGTTGGCTAGTTAACACTTCTGCTAATTGAGCATCATGATAAACACGAACAGTTGCTTTGGGAGTTTTAAAAAAATGTCCATTGGGTATAGGACGAGATATTTCGACTAGCTGAGTATACTTAGTATTTTCAAGAAGATTGATCGACAAGGTACCAAATTGACCTTCAATCTGCCATGGCACATTAACGCTCATTTTTTCGGGTAACCATTTTAAAATACGTGCATAATTTCTGCCACACACAGCTAAAAAAACACTGACATTAGGTTTATATTTTTGCTTTTTTTTCAGATTAAACTCTGCCACCCAATCATTCCTATCTTGCTCACAATCCTATTCAACAAGTTAAAGTGAGTCACGAATTTGTTGGTAATTCAGCATCAACCATTGGATACCCAACACCGTCGCCGCATTATCGATACGACCATTGTTTACCCATTTATAAGCTTGCTCGCGACTGACAACATGAACCCGAATATCTTCATTTTCATGTTCGAGTCCATGTATTCCAGCCGCTTTGGTGGCATCGACTTGCCCCAAAAACAAATGAAAACGCTCTGTTGTGCCGCCAGGACTGACCAAATAGCTGTTTATAAATGTTAAGCCTAATAAACTTAATCCGGCTTCTTCCGCTAATTCACGTTCTGCCACTTTCTCGGGTAATTCGCCGGGTTCAATTATACCTGCCACTAACTCAAGAAGCCAGATTGATTTAGTGGTCGCTAATGCTGGAACCCTGATTTGCTCTATCAATACGATTTCGTCACGAATTGGATCATAAGGTATTACAACAACGGCATGGCCTCGTTCAAAGACCTCACGCCTCACCTCACCACTCCAGCCTCCTTTAAACAGCTTATGCTTAAAGGTGTATTCGTCCAACTGGAAGAATCCTTTGTATAATACTTTTTTAGATATCAAACTAAACCCAGACTCTGCGTCAAAGGTGGTTATAGCGGCTTGCTCAGACATATTTATCCTCATCGATCAAAACGTAAACCATCTGGTCATTTTACAGTTTAAATTAACATAATTAATAACTAAGCATTTAAGCTTGCATCAGCAAAAACAGGTCTAATTAAAATAAAATCTGTTACACTTCAAATTTGACTTGAAAATGAAAAAATCACTACTATCAGTTAGCGCACAATATGTAAGTAGTGCACAATATGCAGTAATAAACATATGGTGAATAAAATGCAATGAGCAATGCGTTGTGGATGTTGAACGACGATATCTGCTATAAATTATTATGCATACTCATTAAGCAAGTAAGTTAACACTGATTGCCGCGTTAAGACTGAATAATGTTATCTCATTATCTTAACGGAGGACATGACCAAATTTATAAGTTAATCAACACCTCATCTTACCGAGGAATTGTCTAAAAAGGGCAGCAAATGAAATTCAAAATTGGTTCATTATACGCAGCATTAGCATTTGCTATTGCAGCACCAGCAGTACAAGCTGACGATTTACTTCAAATTTATCAAAAAGCACTCACTAGCGACCCTATCGTTTTACAAGCCAAAGCACAACGTGATGCCTTATACGAAAGTATTGAAGAAAATCGTGCACCGTTATTGCCAAGTATCAGTGCAAACGTTGGCTACGCTAAAGCGTGGAATGATCCTTTAGAAGATAGCGACGGATTAATAGGTGGTGTTAACTTAACTCAAGTTATTTACGATCACAGTGCATGGGTAGGTTTAGACCTTGCTGAAATGGCAGCGTCTCAAGCAGACTCTGCTTATGCATCGACATTACAATCGCTGATTACCCGTGTCACTAAAGCCTATTTTGATGTATTAACGGCTAAAGATAACTTCGAGTTCCAAGGTGCAGAAAAAGCAGCAATTGAACGCCAACTTGAGCAAACTAAGCAACGTTTTGCCGTAGGCTTAACGGCAATTACTGATGTTCATGAAGCACAAGCACAATATGACCTAGCATCAGCATTAGAAATTCTTGCTCAAAATACCCTAGACAATAGCTACGAAGCATTACGTGAAATTACTGGTGTAGATCATAAATCAATTGATATTCTTGATACTAACCGTTTTTCAGCCGTTACACCTGCCCCAGCATCATCTGCGGCTTGGTTAAAAATGGCCGAAACCAGTAGCATCGATTTAATGACTCAACGTATCGCCAAAGATATCGCCAATGAGACGATTAAATTGTACAAAGCTGGCCACATGCCTTCACTTAACTTAAATGCCGGCTATAACAAAGGCGTTGACCAGACTCCAGGTCCAGATTATGACAATACCAATATTGGTGTAACCTTGAGCATTCCGCTTTTCGAAGGTTTTAAAGTGACTTCGCAAGTGAAACAGGCTCAGTTCCAATATGTGGAAGCAAGCGAGAGATTAGAACAAACTCATCGCAGTGTAACTAAGAACGTACGTAATAACTTTAATAACGTTAACGCTTCTATCAGTTCAATAAAAGCCTATGAGCAATCGGTGATTTCATCTGAAAGCGCATTAAAAGCCACTCAAGCTGGATTTGAAGTGGGTACGCGTACGATTGTTGATGTGCTGAACCGTACACGTGATTTATACGATTCAAAGCGTCAATTGTCTGAAGCGCGTTATGGCTATATCAATTCTATATTGGCCCTAAAACAGGCTGCGGGTACATTATCCGAAGATGATGTTATCTCGATTAACAGCGGACTAATTGCTCAGTAGTGATTAATCTCCTATAAAAAAACCGCCAATAGGCGGTTTTTTTGTGAGCATACAATTATTAACACAATATTTTTGCTCGATCTTTTAGCACGATCTTTTAACATAGTCTGCAATTAGAAAACTAATTCAACACCAGCAAATGCGCCACTAAAGTCAGTGTTTTGCGTCACACCAGAGAAGTTACTCACATCAAAATTAAACTCACGGTAACCAACACGAATAGCAGTATCAACAGCTAATCCGTCAAACTGCCATCCCAAACCAGCACCATAGTCATGCACATTAGATTCGTCCACTCCTAACATCACATCAGCAAAGCCAAACAAGCCTAAACCAATCATGCCAACTTGTGCACTGGCGTACCCCATCACGATACCGCTGTCGATATCCACTTCTTCAGGATGACCGGCATCAGCAACACGTAATGAACCGCTCATTAATTTATAGGCGGCACCTAAATCAACAGACACTAAGTCGTTATCTAGGATTTCGTAATACAACACAAAGTCAGTATTACTTAAGTCATTAATGACCGACGCCGCACCGCTATAGCTGTGACCATTAAAATTAAAGTCCGCATTGCTAATACTCGTGCTCGACTCAAGGCGATTTTCACGAATTTTAACATTAGGCACAAACGGCAATGGATGTTCAACAGCAATCCATACGCTACCTTGAGATGAGTCATCATTAAAGCTGTGCGCAACAGCACTATCATCATTAAATGCATTTGTGGTGTCGGCCTGCCAGTAATCAGCGCCGACTTTAAAACCTAATACAGTTGCCGCATGAGCCGATGACACGCTTAACAGGCCCACTAAAGCTGTGGCAATAAGAGTCTTTTTCATCATTATCCTTGTGAGAGTAAATTCGTTAAATCAATTACCGCGGCATTTGCACGCGAAATATAATTAGCCATCACCAACGAGTGATTAGCCACTAAACCAAAACCGTTTCCATTAAGAACCAAAGGGCTCCAAACTGTTTGTTGAGTTGCTTCAAGTTCACGAATAATTTGACGTAAACTGACCGCAGCATTTTTGTTTGCTAATACATCGGCAAAATCAACTTCAATGGCCCGCATAAAGTTCAATAATGCCCAAGCGGAACCACGGCTTTGATAAAATACGTCGTCAATTTTCCACCAACTGGTTTTAATTTCATTACTCGATAAACCGGGGGTCGATTGACGCGCAGAAATATCACCTGCTAGATCAGTATTTAACCGTTCTTGGCCGACACTGGCAGATAAATTTTGTGAGATACTACCTAAGCGTTTTTGAACTTCTTTCAGCCATTCATTGAGGTTGTCTGCACGAGCATAAAACTGCGCATTATTGTTCTCTGCATCGTTGATTTTAGCGCGATAAAGTTTCAATAATTTGATCGCATCGCGATATTCACCTTCGGCACTTGGCACTAACCAACTGGTATTATCGATGTTTAACTTCGAATGTGCCGTTAATAAATCATCATCCGCAGTGGACTGCGACTGTGAACGACTAAATTCTTTACGCATCGTTAGCGCTAAATCTCGCGCCTGTTCTAATGCACCAAACTCAAATGCAGGCATGTTATCCATCATTACTGACGGAGGCATAATATCATTAGAGAGCCAACCTCCGGGTTTATCCAGCAAGGTTTCCATTGTGGCAATTAATGACGTTGTTGTGGCATAACCCACAATTAACTTACCGTTATCTGTTTTCGACGATACCGGTTTAATTGGATCAGGTGCAACACTCCACCACACACTCATAAAGTAAAGTACTAAACAAAGCACACCAACAACGGCTAATATTTTATTCCTTGTTACTTGCATCAATATTGCTCCTTAATTATGGTGATGATGTTCATCATGTTGAGTCTCGGCTTTCTTAAGCACGGGAAGCTCAATCATAAGTTGCTGACCATCGTCAAAAATTAATGTTAAAGGCACTTTATCATCAATAGCCAATGGCGCGGTTAACGACAATAACATCACATGATCCCCAGTAGGTTGAAGCGTTAACGAACCGTGGGACGGTATAGTAAACCCTTCGACTTGGCGCATTTTAACCATGCCATCTTCTTCAATAATTGTATGTAACTGCGCTACTTCTGCCGCACTCGTCTTCACTTCAACTAACTTAACATCGCTGTTGTTATGATTTTCTAGCGTAAAATAAGCCGCGGTATTGGGCACACTCGCAGGCATTGCTCTGACATGACCATCAACCAATACAACGTTAGCGCTGGCTGCGAATGAAATTGATGATAGCACTAAAAAGTTAAACAGATGTTTGAATATTGCTTTCAATGTCTTAAACTCCATGTAATCCCACTCGCGTTCACAACAGGAAGCTACGAATGAGTCATATTCAGGTAAGAGATGATCAAGGCGTACGGATCATCAGTTTTAATCGTCCAGAAAAGCGCAATGCCTTTAATCTAGAAATGTATCAGCAATTCACAGAATACCTGATCCAAGGTGAAGCCGACAACGATATTCGTGCCTTTATGTTTCATGGTACAGAAAACTGTTTTACATCAGGCAATGATATCGCAGATTTCCTCAAGAGTGGTGAATTAGTCGAGGAGCATCCAACGGTTAAATTCTTGTTTTGCTTATTGGATCTTAAAAAACCGGTTGTGGCTGCTGTAACGGGGGCCGCGGTGGGAATTGGTACAACCTTGCTACTTCATTGCGACTTAGTGTATGCCGACAATAGTGCTAAATTTCAGATGCCATTTGTTAGTCTGGCCTTGGTTCCTGAAGCCGCATCAAGCTTATTGTTACCCTTAATCGTGGGCCAACAAAAAGCGGCTGAACTCATCTTACTCGGAGAAGCATTTAATGCTACGACAGCGGCAGAATTAAATATTATTAATAAAGTGGTCGATGATGCCGATTTATTGAGTTTCAGCTTAGCTCAAGCGAAAAAACTTGCTGCACAACCACCTCAGTCACTTCAAGCATCGAAACAGCTTTTACGCCATAATCAGGCACAAGTAAAAGCACAAATGAAGTTAGAATTAGTTCAGTTCTCTAAACGTTTACAAAGTGATGAAGCCAAACAACGCTTCCAAGCTTTCTTACAAAAATAAATATCCTACTCGATATAACCTGTCTACGGGGAAAGTCATGGCCCCGTTTACCCACTGCTGAGTAAACGTTAAAATCGAGTCGTTTTTTGACTCATCACTACGGCTATCACAAAGTAAGCTAACAGACCGATACTGGGGGTGC
>NZ_JBEOPO010000058.1:0-20566 GCF_040310145.1 Shewanella sp. S1-49-MNA-CIBAN-0167
CATAGCAAATCTCACTTCTAGTCTTGATTTATACTATAAGAATAAGCCAAAACTGACTCAGATGCATAGGCATGTAATCTTAAGATATCACCAGATCTCAATGCTGGATAGTGCGAGGTTAGCCTCCCCCATCACCAGATGATTATTATTGGCTATCACTGGCTATCACTGGCTATCACTGGCTACCATTGGCATACCTTGTGCTCACTCAGTAAAAAACAGCCCCGCAATGCGAGGCCGGATCAAATTAACATTTACTGTTGCTCTGTTGTCTCAGGGTAAAGACTATTCCACCACTCAGGCTGGTCTTTTAACTTTAAATCAAACCAGGCCATAGTGGTATCCCACCAGTCGAATCGTGCTTGGCGAGTATTGATATGATGGTTTTGGCCGTTAAACTCAACCAACTCCACTTCTTTACCTAATAATTTAAGGGCGGTGTACATGTAATGGCTTTCACCCACTGGCACATTAGTATCGGCATTACCGTGAATTAACAATAACGGGGTGGTGATTTTATCTGCATGATATAGCGGGCTTTGTTCAACGTAGAGCTCAGGGTTATTCCACGGAAAACTGCCTCGACTGGCCACACCAGAATAGCCATAACCCCACCAGCCATGTCCCCAGTAAGAAGATAAATTGCTGATCCCAGCATGGGACATTGACGCGGCAAAAATATCGGTTTTGGTGGCTAAATACATGGTCATAAAGCCGCCATATGACGCGCCCATGTTACCCACTCGTTTAGGGTCAACAAAATCATGTGCATCCAAGAATGCGTTAGTCCCTTCAATAATGTCCTCAGCACTGTATTTACCCCATGCATTCACATGACGTCCACTAAATGCTTGGCCATAACCGGTTGCACCATTGGGTTGTAGTACATACACAACATAACCTTGGGCTGCCCATAAATTAAATGGCCAACGACCGGTAAAGTGACGCCCTACAGGAGAGGTGCCGCCATAGTAATATACCAATGCGGGATACTTTTTACTGGCATCAAAGTCTGCGGGTAAATACACCCGACCATCAATATTGTGGCCATGCTTATTGGTAAAATCAAAATCTTGAATATCACCGAAACGGGTATTGGCATAGCTTTGTTGCTGACTATCGAACAACAGCTGCTTACCACTGGAGTTCAATGTCATTTTGAAGGTTTTTTGCGGCGCGGTGGCCGACGTACCCGCAAACACAATCGTTGGCGTAGATGGCTCGATTGCCACACTAAAGTAGTCAACCATATCAACGCCCGTGTCTATTCTACTAAAACGTTTTTTGCTTTTATCAAATAAATACAGTGGTGAGCGGTCACCTTCGGTTACCGTTAATATTACATCATCATTTTCTAGCTTGGTCATGCTACCAATAGCAGGGGTAAAGTCTTTGCTTAACGCGCTCACATTGCCTTTGCCATCGCGCCAATATAACTGGCCATCATAATCATTCACTTCGATGGTTTTATCCTGGATCCCCACACCATCCATAAAGCGTGGCCCAGCGGTAATGTACATGCCGTCATCGGCATATAACGCACTGCTAAAGCTACGATATTGGCCAATAACAGTTTCAGTTAACGCGTTTAGATCCAATTCAACTAACTGAGTTAACCCATGTGCAGGCTGTGCATAATCGACCGGAGAGCGAGTCAGTAACAAGGTACCGTTATCGACACTAGCATCTAGAAATGAGCTGCTGATCTTGTTATCGGTTAGCTGACGAATAAAACCTGAAGCCACATCTAATTGATAAATTTGGCTGTTGTTACGCCAGTCACTCCAGCGGTCTTCCAATGCGCGAAAACGCTTTGAGGTGGCTTTTTCATCGGCTTTAAAGGGTTTTTCCCAGTTAAATAACACGCTGTCACCGTACCAATGCAAACCAGACACATTGTCGATATCGCTCGCAACAACTTGGATAGTTAACTCCGCCACATTCAGTAATTGAATCTGTTTATTGGCCACAAACGCCAATTGTTTGCTATCACCCGACCACACGGCGCTGCTTGGTCGATTGTCTTGCCAGCGATACATCACACTGTTGTCCGACACCTTGCGTAACTCGGTCACTTCAATCGCGGTATCACCTTGGCTAGCCTGGTATTCAATCGTCGATTGCAGCAGGTATTTACCATTGGGTGACAGGGTTAAACTGTTAATTACTTTGGCATCAAATAGCTGCTGCGCAGACACACGTTGTGATTTTTGCTGGGTAAAATCGAGCTGATCAACATCGCTTTTCCCCTGCCAATCCAAGCTAAAAGGAACCTCTTTTTGCAGACCATCGGCCAATACTAAAACTTGGTAGTCGCCATTAGTTAAATTTAGCGAGACCTCATTAGCAGACTTCACTAATTGGCCATTCACATACACCTGTGGGTTATCAAGCCCTTTTACCGTCAACGTACCTTGGGTAAATCGATGGGTAGATACCGGCAGTTGATACGCTAACCAGCCCTCACCTTCAGCTGTTGATGAAGCCGCTTGCCAAGTCAGTTGTTGGTTAAATACTTGTATCGAATTAGACTTTTTAAGACCTGATCCCTCTACTACGTTAACCGCTAATTTGGCAACTAAGTTGGTCACTAAGTTGGCACGCAAAGCATCTGCTTGAGCACTTTTTGATAATGGTGTCGCAGTCAGTTGAATGACTGGGCCTAAGCGCTGAATGTGGCTAATATCAATTTCAGCCCCGTGAGCTATGCCTGAAATAGCCATGGCTAAACTGGTACAAACCAGTGTAAAAGCTTTCATGAAGCGTCCTTTTCTCGTTATTATTGCTGATTTCATATAACTTTTTATGCGCCACAGTGTGACAAAAATGGCATATAAATGCATCTGTTTTTACTTCGTCCTGCTAGGGTCTAGGGCGTGACTTCGTCACTGCTAGGATCGCTACGCTGCTAGAGCGGACTTCGTCCTGCTAGGGACAGCTGCGCTGCTAAGATTGAGTCGCTGCGCGACTAGGTGCTAGAACGTGACTTCGTCACTGCTAGGGACAGCTTCGCTGCTAAGATTGAGTCGCTGCGCGACTAGGTGCTAGGGCGTGACTTCGTCACTGCTAGGATCGCTACGCTGCTAAGATTTTATAGCCTCTAGCCGCGTAGCAGCGTAGCGTTCTAGGCTTTTGCTATAGATTGTATAGCATCTAGCCGCGTAGCGTCCTAGCAGCGAAGCGCTCTAGGCTGTTGCTGTTGCTATTGATTTTATAGCATCTAGCAGCGCAGCGCTCTAGGCTTTTTCCTTGCACCCCGTCGTATTGATGTTGACTAGGCATCAAATTGATGCCATCTTGAGGTATCATTAAGGAGAGCAAATTATGAATAACTCACCGTTAGCTAGAGCTGGATTAAGTGAAGATTTATTCCAAGATCAGTTTAAGTACATTAATGCGATTAACATTGGGGTTGCGGGCACTGTGGTTAAGTCACTTATTGATAGAATGCCGCAGCAACGGGCATTCATCTGTAAAGCATTGGGGGTAACCAGTGGTAACGTCAGCAGACTTTATAAACTCAAAGCGCTAAACAAAACTCAATCAGAAGAAACGCTCGATATCATCAGTGTCTATGATGCTGCATATCATCTGTATGATGATATCGACTTAGCAAATGAGCTGCTACAAACGCCTATTCCGGCACTCAACAACCAGAAGCCGGTTGATCTACTCGATTCCTTTGCCGGACGTCGATTAGTAAAGGAAGTCCTCAATAAAATGAAATGGGGTGAGTTTTCATAAATGCGTATTTATCGGATCACCTCAGAAAAACACCTAGAGAGCTATAATGGCTTAGGCGCGAGTTACTTAGACGGCGCCAGATGGAATAACAAAGGCTATCCGGTTATGTACTTTGCCATGTCAGCATCAGTTGCTATGCTCGAAATGGCAAACTATTACCCGCTGCCAAAATTCATCCCAAAAAATTTCATGTTAGGTATTTACGAGATACCAGACCAGCTATTATCGCAATTTGATCTTTCGCTCTTGCCTGATGATTGGAACGTGTACCCTTATCCCAGCTCGACTCGCAAGCTTGGCAGTGAGTGGCTAGATTTAAACTTAAATGCCGGACTTATTGTGCCTAGCGCTGCGACGCCAGATGGACTTGAATCAATCATTGTTGTTAATGGGCGTCACCCAGGCGCTGAGCAGATAAAATTGATAGATAAGAAATTGAAACTGTTTAATGAAAGGGCATTCGTCGGACGTAAGGACTGAAACTGCTAGGATCGCTGCGCTCTAGAACGGACTTCGTCCTGCTAGGGACAGCTTCGCTGCTAAGATTTTATAGCATCTAGCCGCGTAGCGTTCTAGCAGCGCAGCGCTCTAGGCTGTTGCTGTTGCTGTTGCTATTGATTTTATAGCCTCTAGCCGCGTAGCGTCCTAGCAGCGAAGCGCTCTAGGCTCTTAGATTGTTATCGCTTGATATCGCTTGATATCGCTCGCCACCGCTTGTCATCTAAATTCTAGGCTATTGATTTTATAGCCTTCTAGCAGCAAATAACAAATCAAACGAATAAGGATTCAAAATGAGTAGTAATGTAGATATTAACAATCGCCCCGATTACGACCATGTCATCCAAGATATCGCTGATTATGTATTAACGTTTGAAGTCTGCAGCGAAGAAGCTCTCGACACCGCTCGTAACTGTTTAATGGACACAATAGGTTGTGGGCTGCTCGCGCTGCGCTTTCCTGAGTGCACCAAACACCTCGGACCTATCGTACAAGGCACACTGGTGCCAAATGGCGCCCGAGTGCCAGGAACATCGCTGACGCTCGATCCGGTAAAAGCCGCGTGGGACATTGGTTGTATCATTCGTTGGCTCGATTACAACGACACTTGGTTAGCTGCTGAATGGGGGCATCCATCGGATAATTTAGGCGCCATTCTGGCCGTGGCGGATCATTTATCTCAAGTTAGACTGTCTAATGGCGAGCCGCCTCTCATGATGCGAGAAGTACTTGAAGCCATGGTCATGGCACATGAAATTCAAGGCGTGATCGCGCTAGAAAACGCGTTTAATCGGGTTGGTTTATGCCACGTTTTATTAGTACGAGTGGCCTCCACTGCGGTTGTCACTAAAATGATGGGCGGCAACAGAGAGCAAATCATGGCGGCAATATCTCAAGCTTGGGCCGATGGTGGTGCACTGCGCACCTATCGTCACGCACCAAATGCGGGCTCTCGTAAATCTTGGGCTGCGGGCGATGCCACCTCACGAGCGGTTTGTTTGGCCAACATGTCAATGCGCGGAGAAATGGGCATACCAAGCGTGTTAACCGCGCCACAATGGGGGTTTTATGATGTCTCTTTCTCGAAAACTAATAAAGACCAAGCGCTCAAACCCCAGGCTGAACGCCAGTTTTCATTTTCCCAAGACTATGGCTCTTATGTGATGGAAAACATCTTGTTTAAGATTTCCTTTCCTGCCGAGTTTCACGCGCAAACCGCCGCAGAAGCGTCGGTTATACTACATCCTCAGGTAAAATCTCGTTTGGCGGAGATTAACAAGATAGTGATCCGCACCCACGAGTCGGCCATTCGCATTATTTCAAAAACGGGTTCACTTGCCAACGCTGCGGACCGCGACCATTGCTTGCAATACATGATTGCGGTTCCGTTGGTGTTCGGCAGTTTGACCGCCGACCATTATGAAGACGATTTTCACAACGCACATCCCATCATCGATGAGCTGCGTGATAAAATGGAAATTGTCGAAGATAAGCGCTTTACGGCAGAGTATTTAGAAGCGGATAAACGCTCTATCGCCAATGCTATTCAGGTTTTCTTTAACAATGGCAGCAGTACAGAAGACGTGGTAGTAGAATACCCAGTGGGTCATCGCCGCCGTCGTAAAGAAGGAATGCCGCTATTGGAGCTGAAATTCAAAGCGAACTTAGCATCACGTTTCCCAAACCAGCAGTGCCAAACGATCGTCACTGTATGTAAAGATCAAGCTACGCTTGAGGCCACGCCAGTAAACCGCTTTATGGACTTATTTGTTATCGGGTTCTAGGTTCTTCTAGGACGGACTTCGTCCTGCTAGAATCTAGGGCGTGACTTCGTCACTGCTAGGATCGCTGCGCTGCTAGAGCGGACTTCGTCCTGCTAGGGACAGCTTCGCTGCTAAGATTGAGTCGCTGCGCGACTAGGCTGTTGCTGTTGCTATTGATTTTATAGCATCTAGCCGCGTAGCTTCCTAGCAGCGCAGCGCTCTAGGCTTTTTTGCTCGCTGTCGCTCGTCACCTAGCTCTAGTCTTTCGCTTTTGGCATGTATATATTGCAACATACACGGTCATATTGTTAGTGTTAACAGCAAGCGATGACTTTAATAACCAACAATTGACGGAGCGCCACTCATGGGATCTAACAATACTGATCAGCATAAACACAGTATCGCCACTTTTGCGGCCTTAAAAACCGCCATAGCGAATGGTGAAGAGCAGTTAGTAAAAGAATTGTTGGCAGACCAACCGATGCAAGATCTTGAAAAAAGCTATCTCATTGACTTAGCCGAAGTCACCAACAACCGCACTATCATAAAGCTGCTTAATGATATTCCCGTAAAGAAATAGGTTCACTCATCAAACAGTATCGGCACTGGATATTGGATGTCAGCCGGGAGAAGATCAATGCCCATTTCATCACCCAAACCGTCCCGTGAAGTGAAGTGGAAAATGTTATCGCAACACTCGCTCAATATACTCAGATGCAATCCTTCAAAAGACAGCAACACTCAGAAACGATAGCTACAACGGCAATGTTCAGTCAACCTTGACTGGCATTGACGGTATGCTTAAAGTCTGGCTGGTAATGATGCTGAAGTGGTGTTGGATCCTGTCGATATTGATATGTATGCCCTCAAAAAAGAGCATAAAATCATAGACAGATCTGCAGGTCAATTATCTTATTTTAAACGGACTAAAAACGTTGTCGGTCTTGCCCAGATTGACCTATATTGGTGTCAATTAAAAATACTGATAGGGCTGCATTTGCGTTTTAGCATTGATCCCACTCAAGTTTAGCGAATGCCAGACATCACGAGAACACCATTGCCAGCGCAGATGCCGCGATGTACGTTCCCAAAACATGCGGTAAAAACAGAATTAAAGTAGCCCCCATGACGTGAACAGACAAGAACACTGTCGCCGCTTTGGGAGGGGAATTTTAGAACGATTGAACAGATTGACATGGTATGACTGTGCCAATAACGCCATAATCCAGAGCGTCAAGAATAACAAAAAGTAAAAATCACTAACCAAAAACAGCGCTCCACACTTAACAACTTGAAATAAATGACTTAATCGCTAAATAGTTCTGGGCTATTTTACCGATTTTCACGCCTCACCACTAACACACCGATTAATAAAAAATTATATTTTTCAAGCTAAATCGATTAGAGTAGAACCTAGTAAAAAACAATAGAATTTTAAGGAACACTATGAGCACCATGCAACAAGCTTCATATCAAGAACTACAAAAATCTCTAGAATGTTATTTTACTGTTGATGAACAAGAGTATCTATTCCCTATATTGCTTAGCAGGGCTGGTGATTCTAGAAAGGCAATATTTTGGTTTAATAACGAACCAATACCCGCATTCGGTAACATCACTGCCTTATCGGTTTGTGCTAGTGGTGATGGTAAACAGTTCATCGATTACATCAAATCAACTCAGTTGGGTGGTGACGCTTAAACTAGGGGTCATTGGGGTCAGAGTAAACTTTATAGGGGCGTTGATAGGAGCATGTTTAAATGGCGTGCTCGATGATTGTGTTCGTGGTTACCCAACTCTGTACTTGAGAGTTATATATTAATCTTTTTTGTAGATTTGTTTCAATACCTTACTGCAAAATCATCAACTTTTTTATCACTTGAGAATAACTGCCAGTATTTAATGTACGATCACCAGTACTCAACAAAAAAATATCAAACTATATTATAAATGATCAAACACTATTAAGAATTATCAAACTTTAATATAAACGCACACATGGGCTCATTATCTAGGATAGAAAAGCCATTTTACACACCCACAAAATGCCACGATAAGTCACCGCTATAGCACTTTTGCGATGATCATTAGCCGTGTTGAGTTGATGTCAAACACAGGTTTGGCTGAGCGTTCCTGAGCAACCACACCGAACAAACACTATCGCGCATTACAGTATTATGATGTCAACACGCCAAGCTCATGTTTAACGCTTAAGAAGAATGACGTTAATAAGTATTTCTGCGCTTGCTTGTAAACCTGTTATCGCCTCATATTCTGCGACTCGTTGATCCCTGACATCATTCGACAAATTTATGATCGCCAAGTCATCATCATCATCATCATCATCAAGTACGTCATAAACGATGAAAACAAAAAAAACAATAAGCATAAATATTGCAAGTGAGTCTTTTACCATTTTTTTTAAAGAATTAACTGACAGGCAAAACTCAACCTTTATAGCCTTGAATGGTTAGGTTGTAAGCTTATCGCAAAAAAACGTTAATATTTATACAATCTTTTTCGCTAGCATTCGTCTAAATTTTAGACTAACGTTAAAACAATGTGAAAAACAATAGCACCATACTGGCCAATTTAACGGGGAGACCAAGATGAATACCTTAGGCCAATGCAAGCAACTATGGGTGCTAATAAGTTATATCTTTATACTGATGCCCATGGGCATAGTTAATGCTAAAGATTGGTCTGTACCAGAGACCCTCGTGGATAAAGTATCTGCACTAGAAACGGATCAACAAACCTTCATAACAAGTGGTGACGCTCTCAAATTCCTACCTGAACGACAGCTAGTGCATGAAATTAGAAGCCGAGATATCCCAAAGTTAAAAGTGCTTATAAACGACATAATGGCAGTTGCTGCGCAAATGACTTACGACCCAGCAAAAGATATGGGCGCTATTCCTTTAAATACTTCAAATACCGACTTTTACCGCAGTATTGTGACACCTGCTCCGCTAAGAAAAATGAAACGCGAAGACGGTCCCTTTAGTGTTAGCAGATATATGTTTCCAACATCGGGCATATCAACATTTGCTGGCGCGAAAGTAGCCATTTATCCAGAAGATTTAGTAGCAGGAAATGTAGACGTAGCCATTATTGGTATTCCTAGCGATATGAGTAGCGGTCGGCGTAATGCTGAATATGCCCCCCGATATATGCGTGCAATGAAGACAATAGATACTCGCGACATACAAACCTTATTAGACCCAATGGAAGTATTAAGTATTGTCGACTACGGTGACTTTCAGGTCGACAATATGAGTGGCGAAAGATCAGTTGATCATATTATCAAAATGGTCGCTGAAACCTCATCGACAAATGCTATCCCCATGATGGTCGGCGGCGACACTTCAATTTTATACCCTGCGGTAAAAGGAATTGCTCTGAATAAGGGGCAAAAGACCTTTGGTCTTGTGCATTTTAGCGCGCATCCAGATGCTGAGCGACAAATAGCGAATACCATTTCAGATACCCAAACTATATTTAGGCTCATTAATGAAAAAATTGTTGATGGTAATGATGTCGTTCAAATAGGCTTGCGCGGACAATCTGTCGATATTGATACGCTGCAATGGCTCCGAGAACAAGGCGTAAAATATCACACCATGGCAGAAATAAATAAGCGCGGTATATCAAGCGTAATTAAAAAAGTGAAAAAGGAAATAACCCGAGGCCCTGATCAAATATTTGTATCGATAGATGTCAGTGTTATTGAGCCAACGCAAATGATATCTGCAGGTCGTATTGCTTCGAATGGCCTAACGTTGAAAGATGTGACAGAAGCAATAAGGTACTTATGCGCGGCTAAAGATATAGTAGGTTTTGAAATTACGGATATGTCGCCTATGTTAGATTATTCGCGCCTTTCTGCCGTAAATGCTAATGCCGTTTTAAATGCTTGTCTAGTGGGGGTAGCGGTTCGCGAAGCCGGACTAAAACCTGATTATGTGCATCCTTTGGCGCTTAGCCATGGGAATTAATACAACAGGTAAATCATTTTCACAAGCCCATAAACAAGGAAGTGTAATTATGCGTGTATCCAACACTAGCGCCCTAATGTGTAAAGTCCTCGCACTGGCGGGATTATTTAGTATCTCTCTTTTTGCGCTTGCACAGGACACCTCCGGGCATGTTACAGGCACTAATCCTTATCCATATAATACTGTGGACCCGCGTGAAGAAGTACCAGAACCAATTGAGCTTCCCGACGACGTGTTACCTATGTTAGAAAGTCTTTCACCCGAAGATATAGAGTTATTGAAAAGCGGCAGAGCCAAAAAATACACAGGCGGTGCTGATGGAATTAAAGAGAGCATTTCAGCGTTTACACCCGACGAATTGCAAGCTTGGGTAGATGCCATAAGAACAGTACTTGAAGCTAGTGTATATATAGAAGGAAGAGATTCACCTAACATACCACTTAATACAGAATCGGAAGAATTCAACGCTTGGCGTGTGCTTCGTCCGCGCTCTCTCGATCCAGAGCGCGATGCAGGACCACTTAATCTTGGTCGTTACAATGGTTTTGGCGGCCCACAAACTTTTGGTGGTTTCCCATTAGCACTAACTAAAGAAGATTTAATCGCCGGTGAAGTAGACGTAGCTATTCTTGGCGCGCCACTGAATATGGGCAGCGGATGGCGAGACTCTGGTCCACGTGCAACCGCTGAACTGCGCATTCATGGGCGAGGCATGGGAAGCCTTGATCAGTATGTTTTAGTAAAAGGTTCATCGGTCCTTAAGATTGTAGACTATGGCGATGTAGCGGTAGATAACTTAAGTACCGAGCGCTCTATGGAACATATTCGCTCACTAGTGCGTGAAATAGCCGAGACCGGCGCTGTTCCTATTATTGTGGGCGGTGACCATTCACTTTCATACCCCAATATAGCCGGTATTGCAGACGTGTATGGTAAAGAGAAAGTGTCGGTTATCCACTTCGATTCGCACTATGATGCATGGTGGGGCGGTGCTCATCTTATTAGCCATGGATTACCCGTATACCGACTGTTAATTGAAGGTCACGTCAGGGCCGCAGATTATATTCAAATGGGCTTAAGGGCATCAGGTCCAGATAAGGTTGCTTTTAAGTGGATGCGCGAACAAGGAATGCGTTATCACACTATGGCGGAAATTGAACGCCGTGGTTGGGAAGCCGTAATTGATCGCGTGGTAGCTGAGGCAAGTGAAGAAGGGCGAAAACTGTTTATCTCCTTTGATATAGACGTGATTGACCCTGCATTCACTGTCGCGACGGGAACACCTGTTCCTGGTGGATTGAATATGCGAGAATCCATCTCGATTGTAAGACGATTATGTTCAGAATCAAATGTGGTTGGGTTTGATCTTGTAGAATTGCATCCTGCATTAGACCCCACCTATCGCACTACCCAAAATAGCGTTCATATTATCAAAGCCTGTATAACCGGCCTTGCTATGCGTAAAGAAGGTCTTACCGACAAACATTATCTTAGCCCTGTTTCTAGTGAACATGCGATTGACAATTATTATGGCGACCAGCAAAAATATATTGATGCTACTGCCGCTGAAGTTGCTAAAGAAAAAGAGAAAGAGGAGGAGGATAAAAAAAGAAGTGAAGAAGAGCAGTAGAGCTAGAGTATAAGTAAAACAAAACATGATATTTTTCTATGCAACAGGTGCCGTTGTTATTGTTTTAGGCGTTGCTAGCTGGCAGTCGGATCAGGGCTATTTTTTCCACGTTGTGATGTCGTCACTTGTGCTCCAAGGTTACTGTTAGGCGCAAACATCACGAACTAGGGAGTAATCCAAAACGCGTAAGGTTGAGTCTAGGAGGCGGAATTAACGCCGCTAATTTGCCAATGAAGTCGATTGGGTCAAAAAAACGTGAGTTGTACCATCACGATATGGCGTCTTCAATTCATAACGCACTTTTACATGTGGAGTCACTACATAGCCCCCGTAAGAAACCATTTCCAAGCCGACCGCAGCGCAAGAATTCATCAAACTCTCCTTCCACATATTTGGGTAATCCTTTTCCTTACTCGAAAAGTTTGCTGTAAAGTCAGGGTATTATCGTTCGACCAACTGATTAAGCAAGGTAGTTTCTGGCCGATGGCGCTTATATTTCTCACTTTGTTGTAATGGCAGCACATTCGTTCGTCCTTGAATTCTGTGCAGATAAGTGTGGCAAAAAAAGGCGCAATTAACAACTGCACTATGAGCCGGATCGGGTGTACTAAATGACCGATTTAGTACCGTGTTATTAATACTTAGAAGTGAACTTTGAATGTCCGCCATGGAACAAAACAAATGAAAGCCAAGCGCAATCCCAACTACCTTGAAACGATTATATTTGGCAGGTGAGTTTTCATACTCTTGCCCTTCCCACCAGCCCCTATTACAGGCGCTACCACAATATCCAGTTTTGGTTACTTAAATCTATTATTCACCATATAATGTAACCATTTTTGCACTTTAACAAGAGTCATCAACAGTAGCGTTGACAAGGTAAGCTTAAAGTCCTAAATTAAATACATTAGGTGGATTTATTTCATTTAAGGTAACCATTTAAGGACTTTAAAAATGAGCAACATGACCGCATCAGCTTTTGCTGAAGAGATCGGTGAGCGCTTGAAGCAAGCGCGTCTTAATCGAGATCTCACTCAATCAGAGGTCGCCGTTCTTTCTGGTGTAGCACGTAAAACGGTACTGAATGCTGAAAAAGGTAAAGTACAACTAGAGATTTTGATCGCCATTATGATGGCACTAGATCTGACAGATCAGATAGACCGATTTCTTCCTAAACAAGAAATTTCCCCTTTACAATTGGCTAAATTACAAGGAAAGAAAAGGCAAAGAGCATCTGGACAACGCCGCGACGCAGATGAGGAAACGCCCGAATGGTAATGGAAGTCATCAAGATCATATACCAAGAACATGAGGTTGGTGCGGTGAGTTTTGATACCGACAAAGGCATGGGCGCATTTGAATATGACCCTAGTTTTGTGAAAAAAGGAATCGAACTGTCTCCTATCAAAATGCCATTATCCAAGCGCATTTATAGCTTCCCTGAACTAGATTTCAATACGTTCAAAGGGCTACCCGGACTAATTGCAGATTCATTACCCGACGACTTTGGTAATGCAGTTCTCAACGCATGGGTTGCTGGGCAAGGTCGTTCACCCAATGACATCACACCACTGCAACGGCTTCAATATACTGGTAAGCGAGGCATGGGAGCATTGGAGTATGCGCCAGCAACACAATTACGCAGTCTCAATGCTTCGCAGCAAGTAGAAATCAAGTCGCTAGTATCGATCGCACAAGAAATCTTGGATTCCCGTGGCCATTTCGACGTTGAGTTAAAACAACATGGCCAACAAGAACGAGAAGCAATGATGTCTTTACTCTCGGTAGGCATGAGCGCAGGAGGAGCCAGACCCAAAGCGGTATTGGCCTTCAATGAGGATTTTACTCAGGTTCGTTCTGGCCAGGCCACCGTCCCTGATGGTTTTACTCATTACCTAATGAAATTTGATGGTGTAAGTGAACATAATAAAAACCAAGAAACCTTTGGCGACCCTCTTGGCTATGGGGCTATGGAGTTTGTCTATCACTTAATGGCTAAAAAGTGCGGTGTCGATATGATGCCATGTCGCTTGCTTCAAGAAGGCAATCGAAGACATTTTATTACTCAACGATTTGATCGAATGAAAAATAAAAAGGTACACGTACAAACGCTTAATGGCATAGCACACGTGGACTATAAAAAGCCTGGCTCATTCTCTTATGCTGAATTATTTGGTATAGCCAGACAGTTAAAACTCTCTGCACCTGAAGCTGAACAACTACTAAAACGCATGACCTTTAACATAATTGCCCGAAATCATGACGATCACTCAAAAAACGTCGCCTTTATTCTAAAAAATGACAAATGGTCACTTGCTCCAGCTTATGATCTTGCATACAGCTATAAGCCCGGCAGCAAATGGGTCAATAGCCACTGGATGAGCTTAAATGGGAAAAGAGATAATTTTAGTCGTTCTGATTTCTACAGCTTAGAAAAACTAAGCCCACTCTTTAGCAAAAGAAAGATTGACGACATCCTTGATGAAACTATCGAGCATGTATCAAGTTGGCGTAATCTTGCCGAAGCGTGGGATGTTCCAAAAACACTCATAAATGAAATAAACACAAATTTGCGTCTGGAAATTTAGCAATAGGACGGACTGCGTCCTGCTAGGATCTAGGGCGTGACTTCGTCACTGCTAGGATCGCTTCGCTGCTAAGATTGAGTCGCTCCGCGACTAGGCTGTTGATTGTATAGCCTCTAGCCGCGAAGCGTCCTAGCAGCGCAGCGTTCTAGGCTATTGATCTTATAGCCTCTAGCCGCGTAGCGTCCTAGCAGCGAAGCGCTCTAGGCTGTTGCTATTGATTTTATAGCATCTAGCCGCGTAGCGTCCTCGAAGACCGAAGGTCGTCCTAGCAGCCGCAGCGCTCTAGGCTTTTTTGTTCGCTACCGCTTGTCATCGCTCGTTACCGCTCGTTACCGCTCGCCATCATTCTCTAGTCTTTTGTCAGCAAAATATGCAGCAAATTATCCTGAAAAGTAATATTGCCCGGCAACCGGCTATGTTGCTCGCAAATCATGACCGCGTATTGCAACGGGAAGTAACTGTATTGGTGTCTTGGCTGCAGCGGATCCAGCGCGGTTTTGGCCAGTAATGATTGCTTACTTACCGCACCATCGCCCGGTTCCAGCATTAGCGCCTCATAATCAATATTCTTCAGCGGCGCTTTTATTTCTTTTGGCCATAACCTAACAAAAGATTCGTTATCAATATCTTCAATCAAAATTCGGGCAGGTGTTTGATGACAATCACCGCCGAACACAATAAGTTGCTCCGCCGGATCGTCATTTTTAACACTCAACGACCACACAAAACGCCGCGCTCTCTCCAGCTGCTTATACAGGTCGTCGGTTGACACAAGCGCAATGTTATCTGACTGAGTAGACTCCTTGTCCAGGCTAAAAGGCCCCCATTGCAACGCTTGCCAAACATCAATATCAAAGATATCTCGGTGCAAAACCTGACCTTTACCGCCAACAACAGCATTTCTCAATGGATGGGGTAATAACTGATAGCTACTGGGGAAAGTTTGTAATACTTCGGCGGGGATATGATTAAAACCGACAGGGGCACCGGTGAGTAATTGCTGCAATGCCGATACCGAACCAAAATTGGGCGTACCGAGCAAAATGACCTTACGGGTTTTGTTGAGTCCGCTATTATTAATGGCAAATTCATTGCTGTTTAGCACGTCTTGTTGGCCATACCTTAGCCAGTAACGTGTGATTAACCCGCCCATGCTATGAGCAACAATATCAACACGGAGCTTTGGGTTAGCATAGTCCAGCCTTATTTGCTCAACAAACTGGTCCAGTTTGGCTGCAGTGTGCTGTAAATCCTCACGCCAGTCGTACTCAAAGCGGTAATAGTGCCGTTTATTGGCAACCGCCGCATCACCAACCTGGCTAAAATGATAACCACCAGCGGTGAGCAAAGTGTCTTCGATAGTGCCGTAATAATCAAATCCAGCAACCCTATCGGTAATACCACAAACATAAAGTGGCACATCACCTGTCAACGCCAAATCGGCATAACTGCCAAACAGCAGTGTACTAATTGCCCCCGGCCATTTTTCGGTACCAGAGGCATCGCACAACCTAGCACCAAAAGCACCATGAATTAAAATTACCGGCGGCACATCGCTATTAACAGAACTCTGATAAATACGCTGCAGATCAGGAGCAATAATGTTGCACCCTGCAATTGACAGCACACAGCACATCAACACAAAATATTTTAAAATCACTGTAATCTCTCCATCTCCTGCTAGGATCTAGGAACTCGCAGGCTCGCCAGAGGGCGGACTTCGTCCTGCTAGTGTCGCTGCGCTGCTAGAACGGACTTCGTCCTGCTAGGATCTAGGGCGTGACTCCGTCACTGCTAGGATCGCTACGCTGCTAGAGCGGACTGCGTCCTGCTAGGGACAGCTTCGCCGCTAAGATTTTATAGCCTCTAGCCGCGTAGCGTCCTAGCAGCGTAGCGTTCTAGGCTGTTGCTATTGATTGTATAGCCTCTAGCCGCGTAGCGTCCTAGCAGCGCAGCGTTCTAGGCTGTCGCTATTGATTTTATAGCCTCTAGCCGCGAAGCGTCCTAGCAGCGCAGCGCTCTAGGCACTTGCTTTAGCTTTTATTGGCCAAACATCAAATCCACTGCTAAGTTAACTAACCGTATTACATACAATTAAAGGACTAACATGCAGATCATTCACCATGGAGCGGTAAACGGAGTCACAGGGTCATGCCATCAACTGGAGGTGAACAATTACAGTCATAACCACAACAATGATATCAGTAGTTATCTTATCGATTGCGGCCTGTTTCAAGGCGCTGAAACCGCCGGACAAAGTTCAGCTGAACAGCTGCAAATAAGCTTTGATATCAACAATATCAAAGCCCTCATTGTGACTCATTGCCACATCGACCACGTCGGGCGTATTCCCTACTTGCTGGCAGCAGGATTTGACCAACCTATCTATGCCACCACCGCCACAGCAGCGCTATTACCTCTGGTCATAGAAGACGCCTTAAAAGTCGGCGTCACCCGCGATAAAAAACTCATTCAAGCCTGCATCAATCGACTCAACAAACTGCTTGTTGCGGTCGATTACGGCCAGTGGATAACACTGCCAATCAACCTCCCCACAGCAACAAAAACAGCAAGCGAAACTGAAACAACGCCACTAACGTATACCAAAGCCAAACTCAAGTTTAAGCCTGCCGGACATATACTCGGCTCGGCGTATGTTGAAATAGACTTAACCGGCCCTAAAAGCAGCCACCGAGTGGTATTTTCGGGCGACTTAGGAGCAAGCTACGCGCCGTTACTTGCTAGCCCTAAAAGCCCATACAAAGCCGATACCTTAGTGATTGAATCCACCTATGGCGATAAAAATCATCAAGGCCGCAAGGATCGCAGCAAACAGCTCAAAAACATCATCGAGAAAGCCGTAAAAGATAATGGAGTGGTACTCATCCCCGCATTTAGCATCGGCAGAACCCAAGAGCTACTGTACGAATTTGAACAGATTATTTACCGTAATAAGCACAACCCAATGTGGCAAAACATCGACATTATCGTCGACTCCCCCATGGCGGCTAACTTCACCCAAAAGTATAGTCAATTCAAAAAATTATGGGACAACGAAGCCAAAAGAAAACTGGCCCAAGGACGCCATCCGCTCGACTTTAATCAATTAATCACCATCGACAGCCATCAAGACCATCTCGCCGTGATCAACTATTTAGACTCAGTCAATAAACCCGCCATCATCATTGCCGCATCAGGCATGTGCACTGGCGGGCGGATCAGCAACTACCTCGCCCGCTTTTTATCCAAGCCTACCACCGACATCCTTTTTGTCGGTTACCAAGCCAGAGGCACTACCGGCCGAGACATTCAAACCTACGGCCCCCAAGGCGGATACGTCTATATTGACGATATAAAGATAGACATCAAAGCCTCCATCCACACCATCAGCGGCTACTCCGCCCACGCCGATCAACACAACCTCATCAATTTTGTTAAACGCATGCACCACAAACCTAAACATATTCGTATTGTTCATGGCGATGATGAGGCTAAACAAGCGTTGGCCTCAGCATATCAAGCATTGTTACCCATGGCAGAGATTGAGATCGGTAAAGCGTAACAACACCAAACGGCAATCAAAAACAGTTCACCGGTGAGATGACAAGTTAATGACCAAATTTAACTCTGACACCTGCGTTAGTAATAAACCCATCATTACGAGACCAGATATCAGTAGTCCACTGGCCGCCTGGCGATCTATTAGGCAGTAACATAGGATGTTCATCGGTTTGTTTTACATCGAGTAAGTTTTCTAAGTTAATAAACCAACTGACTCTGCCAACAGTAATTTCGCCCATTAAACCAAGATGCCAATAAGGATTGGTTTCATCAATATAAGGGTTATCGTTAACGTTTTGAGTGCCGGTATAATAAGCTTCAAAGCCCGCTCTAAAATTGCCATGTTGCTCCCACATAGCGACAAAACCACCAGAATGACGTGGTGTTAAGGCAATGGCTCTTCTGCCGTCCCCGTCGGGTGACACTTCAGTTGCATCTAGATACAAGTAACTTGCGGTCAACTTAACATCGCCTAAATAGTAACGCAGCAACACTTCAGAACCACGGATCTGACTTTCGCCGGGTGCATTAACCAACCTAACAGCGTCTAAGGAACCATCGTTATTGACAGAGAAAGCCTGTAAACCCGTGACGTTATCTACATTCGAGCCAAACAAGGTCAAACTAGTTTCCACATCATCAAAGGTATAACTAACATCAAGCGATGCCGTTTTAGCGCGCTCTTCTTGTAAGTTGTCAATTGGTGCTAACCTTGATAATCCTGCAGCCTCAATCTCTTCAACAAACGGTGTAGGAGCAAAGTACCCTTCCCCATAAGAGCCTCTTATGGTTAAGTCACTTGGGCGATAAAGCACCGACACTCTTGGGCTAAATTGAGTACCATATTCACTGTGATCATCAATACGCGCACTGTAAGAAGTGGTGATTTGGTCTGTCAGCTCATAATCAAGTTGAGCAAATGCACCCGGCACTTTATAAGAATAATCAAACTCAGGAAAAGTCTCAGAGGCAAAGATTTCAGACTGATAGGCTAAACCAACAACCCAATCACTGTTATCGGTATAACCTGCGATGCTATTTTCAAGCAAATAACTCTCGTGTTGATCTTCTTCTATATCGGCACCATAAACATGCACATGATCTTGTACCATCGCCGATGCGCGAGTATTAAACGTCAATGACTCTAATAACGGCATACTAAACACAAGGCCGCCATCAAGCCTGTCTGAATCTTGCGATTGCTCAAACGAAGTTCCATCAGCGACCGTATTATCACCTAAAGTACCGCCAGTACGCTGCTCGGTCATAAACCCGCTAGTCACATACAGTGTTTGTCCTTCTTGTCCTTCCCAAAATAATCGAGGACGTACAGTGTATCGCTCATAACCTGCCAGATCGATCCAGCCGTCATTATCTATATCTTGCTTGTCTTGATAATGAGCACCTGCCGTCACCGACCCTTTTACATTCTCGCTCAATGGTGACTCAAAATAGGTGGTCACATCCTGACCATCGCGCGTGGTTGCATTGACCAACACTTCACCGCTTAATTCATCACTAGGCGTTCGAGACACAAGGTTAATTACCCCGCCGAGTGCTGAACCACCATAAAGTGATGACGCCGAGCCTTTAATAATTTCAACGCGACTTAAATCAGTCGGCGGCACTTGCAACAAACCAATCGATCCTGCTTGATTACCGTACAGCGGTAGACCATCGGCCAGTAATTGGGTATAACGACCATACAAGCCTTGTAGGCGAATATTAGCACTGCCTAACGCAGGTGAAGTTGTTTGTAATCTTACCCCACCCGTTTCTGCCACCAGCATAGAAATATTACCCGGTCTCATCGCTGCTTTTTCTTCAATCTCTTCGCGGTTAATGACCTCAACTCGAATAGGTTGTTCATCGGCAATTCGCCCAGAGCGAGTGGCTTGTATGACAATGGTTTCCATTTCATCTTCGTGTTCAGGCTCGTGTTCATCGACATCCGCTTTTGGGGCATCATGCTCAGAATGTTCATGGTTTTCAGTGTGGCTCTTACTGTCATTCTCACTGTGATTTGCACTCTGTCCAGACGTATTTATCGACTCATCCACCACACTGGCTTCACTCACCCCAATAACACCTAGCGACAAAATTAATGACGCCGCGGAATAACTCAACATACAACTTCCTTTTAACAACACATTACCGAAAATGATATGCTTAAGCTTAAAGGTTACAGCCACTGGAAGGTCAATATGAAAATAAGTGAATTGGCATCAATTGCCCAGGTATCGGTTAAAACCATCCGATATTATGAGCAAATTGGTTTACTCTCTCCGCCAATCCGTACCAGTAATGGCTATCGTCATTACCAACAAAAAGACATTGAGACATTAGTGTTCATAAGACGATGCAGAGAATTAAACATCGGACTCGATGACATCAAGCGCTTGGTTGATACACAACAAGACCCAAAATCGTCGTGCGCACTAGTCGACAATATCATTGCCGAACAACTTGCCCGCATTCAACAAACCCAGCGAGAGTTGGCATTACTAGAACAATCATTAGCGGCACTCGCGAGCTGCTGTAAAAGCCATCAGATCAAAGATTGCAGTATTTTACAAACGCTGAAATCGGTTTAAGTGAATTAAAACAGTACCTTATCGATACCGTTAGCAAAGGCGATGGGGTAATCCAGTGAACATTTGCAATGAGTGTTCGCCTTTCGGGAGCTAACGATTTTCGATTTTCCAGCATGTGGAAAACGCTATTTTGTTAACTGAGTGAGGTGCTGAGATAACGATTTTCGATTTTCCACTATGTGGAAAACGC
>NZ_JBEOPO010000059.1:0-18894 GCF_040310145.1 Shewanella sp. S1-49-MNA-CIBAN-0167
TCACGAAGTGTCTTATAAGCACACAATGACAAGCATCAAGCATTTGAGTAATGCCTTTATATTAAAACGTGACGCTATCACTTTTGTTACAAGCCGAGCCGTTGCTCTTTTTTTTACATAATGTTACTGATTTCTTTGGCTAGTATAGCGTAGATAAAAGCTTTATCGATTTGAAATTGTTGACTGACGCGCTGGCAAGCGACATCAATAACAACCCTAACCCTATGAGGTCGCGGTTTCATTTTTGGAAAGACTAACCATTAAATCGCTTATCTAGAGCGATTATTGATTTAACCGCTAATAGACACTCATCAGGATTAGCTATTGTAAAAGAGTGTCGATAAAGCGTATGTGAAATAAAGTAATGGCGTAAATGGCTAAATCAATAATGTATTATCAATGGCGGTAAATTGCTGACATTGGTCGGTTAGCGACTTTGCGGTAAGGCGCTCAACACTTACTACATGGGTGTAGCATGTGGTCGTTTGGTTGATTTTTTTGAGTAACAAATCAAAATCACCATCACCAGACAGTAAAATAACTTCATCTACCATGGGGGCTATCTCAAGCATATCGATAGTAATACCGACATCCCAATCTCCCTTGGCTGAGCCATCACTACGCTGAATATAAGGCTTAGTTTTAACCGTAAAGCCAATATGTTTTAGCGCATCTTGAAATTTAACCTGTCCGTCATCTGCCGGAGCAATCGCATAGGCGATAGCATGGCTAATATTGCCTTGTGCGGATAAACGTTTATACAAGGCGCGGTAATTAAATGAACGTCCAAAACCTTGCTTACAGGTGTAATAAATATTTTGCACATCTACGAATACGGCAAGGGTTGTCATTATTACACCTGTGAAGGTTAAGGCTGTTGCGCTTTTTGAGCGGCAATGGCGTCATTAAGTTGTGCTTCAACAAACCCTGGTGAGTGAGTTGACGAAGAGATGAGTCGGTACATTGCGGGGATCACCAATAGGGTGACAACGTCGCCAATGCCATATTGAAGAATATCACAGTTGCTACCGCAATACGGTTTTCACTGCCAGATGCGGTAAAGACCATTAGCGGTATTGGATAAAATGCTGCTTTTGGACTCTTTCAATCAATCTGCGATAGAGGGGGATGTTGAACACTGAATCGAACTATTTAAACGACTGGCTGTGTGCGACTTGATTTCGATAAATCGGTAATTAAATAATTAGTAATATCTTTTTTGAGTGTAACTAATGGCTGAATTTTAGTGGCACGTTTTTTTATTTATCGCCTCATATTCAGTTAATATGACTACTTTTTCAGTTTCAAGATGTTTGCCGTCTTGTTGTGGTTTTTGAGTTAATTCATCGATTAAAGAAACAGACTTTTCAATTTTTTTATCGGTTTCGGCTATCGCCGTATTAGCCCTAATAACCTTAGGTAAATAGTGCAATGAATTCGTTATATCGTTGTCGTTCTAAAATAATTGCTTTTTTCCGCACGTCAATGTCATCGGCTTTTCTATTAAATGGTGAAAATTTGCCGTTAACCGTGATGAGCAGGATATCGATATTGTATTGATGTTCAATTTTATTGAGGCTCTGCTTTTCTGCCGAGGTAATGACTTCGATTGCCGGAAATGAGTTGGTACAATAAAACACGGTAAATTGAACCGTATCTCACTGATATCACCGTTAAACTGGCTTACAAGCTGGAATCGTTAAAGCTAGGTAATAAACTGAATTTAATCAGTAAAAAGTAAAAAAAGCTTGGTAATTTATAATGCGGAAGTGATTTTTCGCTTTATAAACAGATTATGGTGTATTGCCCACAATGAATTGGCAAAATGTTGCTATAGGTTGATATTTTTATCGTTTAATCTGAGAATAATCATTCAATACGCTCAAATACAATAAAGCAGAGCGCTAAGGCTCTGCTTTATTGAGTAACATCGTTAGCGGGGCAAAGGCCTGTTTGATAGCCTTTTATTATCCTTAGCTGAGATTACTTATTTAACCGCTTATATTTTAATCGATGCGGTTCTACTACATCGGCGCCTAAGCTATCTTTTAACCAAGTTGAATACTCAGTATAGTTACCTTCATAGAAACTCACTTTACCTTCGTCTCGGTAATCCAGAATATGGGTAGCGATACGGTCAAGGAACCAACGGTCATGTGAAATAACCATCGCACAACCGGGAAACTCTAATAACGCTTCTTCTAGGGCGCGTAATGTTTCTACGTCCAAGTCGTTGGTAGGTTCGTCGAGTAATAATACGTTGCCACCGGCTTGTATTAATTTGGCTAAGTGGACTCGGTTGCGCTCGCCACCCGATAAGGTGCCGATAATTTTTTGCTGATCGCCACCACGGAAGTTAAAACGTCCGACATAAGCACGGCTCGAAATTTCAGTATTATTGATCCGCATAATATCGTGGCCGCCAGAAATCTCTTGCCACACGGTATTTTTATCATTCATTGAATCACGGAACTGCTCAACAGAAGCAATTTGAACTGAGTCACCCACAGAAATCGAGCCACTGTCTGGTTGTTCTTCGCCTGAGATCATTTTGAATAACGTCGACTTACCCGCACCGTTAGCTCCGATAATCCCCACAATGGCGCCCTTGGGAACGGTAAAGGTAAGATCGTCAATCAATACGCGATCACCATAGGATTTTGTTAAGTTAGTCACTTCAATCACTTTATCACCGAGGCGTGGCCCTGGTGGAATAAACAATTCGTTGGTCTCGTTACGTTTTTGGTAATCGTTAGTGTTGAGTTCTTCAAAACGCGCCATACGGGCTTTGCCCTTAGATTGGCGGCCTTTCGCACCTTGACGTATCCATTCTAATTCTTTTGCGATAGTTTTTTGACGAGCACTTTGTGTTGAAGATTCTTGTTGCAAACGGGCATCTTTCTGCTCAAGCCATGAGGAGTAGTTACCTTCCCAGGGGATCCCTTCACCACGGTCGAGTTCTAAAATCCAGCCTGCTGCATTGTCTAAGAAATAGCGGTCATGGGTAATAGCGACTACGGTGCCAGAATACTCTTGTAAAAAGTGCTCTAACCATGCGACGGATTCAGCATCCAAGTGGTTTGTCGGTTCGTCGAGTAATAGCATTTCAGGCTTTTCAAGTAGCAAGCGACAAAGGGCTACCCGTCGACGTTCACCACCGGACAGTACAGCAATTTTTTCATCCCAATCGGGCAGACGTAACGCGTTTGCTGCACGGTCTAGAATATGATCAAGATTGTGTGCATCTTGAGATTGGATGATGGCTTCTAACTCACCTTGTTCTTTGGCTAGGGCATCAAAATCTGCATCGGGTTCAGCATAAGCGGCGTAAACAGCATCTAAACGGATCAATGCATTTTTGGCTTCACTCAGGGCTTCTTCTACGGCCTCGCGAACCGTTTGTTGCTCATTTAAGCGCGGCTCTTGCGGTAAATAACCAATTTTTAGTCCAGGCATTGGACGCGCTTCACCTTCAATTTCGGTATCTATACCGGCCATGATGCGCAGCAATGTCGATTTACCTGAACCGTTTAATCCGAGTACACCAATTTTGGCGCCAGGAAAGAAGCTTAATGAAATGTCTTTCAAAATTTGCTTTTTAGGTGGGACAATTTTACCCACACGAAGCATGCTGTATACAAATTGAGCCATAATTATACTGTCTAATTGTCAACAAAGATGATGATAATTCTACTGTATTATGAGCTGAACTCAACAGGCAATTGTGTGATTTAATCCACAGCGCTTTTTAGGTCAAAAAGAATGAAGGATCTGGCCACTTGGTGCCATAAACATGAATAGTTTTGTATTCAGAACACAGTGAATTTCATGTTGTTTCTACTGTGAATCATCATCGTTGCAGGGTAGAATAACGCGCAACCCTACTATATAGATAATGATGTTGGAGCTAGTATGTTGAAGAAAGCGATGAATATTGCGGATTACGATCCAGAATTATTTAAAGCCATTGAAGATGAAACTTGTCGTCAAGAAGAACACATTGAATTGATTGCATCTGAAAACTATACCAGTCCTCGTGTGATGGAAGCCCAAGGTTCTCAGTTAACCAACAAGTATGCTGAAGGTTATCCAGGTAAGCGTTACTATGGTGGGTGCGAATACGTTGATGTGATTGAAACATTAGCGATTGAACGCGCAAAAGAATTATTTGGTGCAACATATGCGAACGTACAGCCTCATTCCGGTTCGCAAGCAAACAGTGCTGTATTTATGGCGTTATTGCAGCCAGGCGATACCGTTTTAGGGATGAACCTTGCTCATGGTGGTCATTTGACCCACGGTTCACCGGTTAATTTTTCTGGCAAGCTTTACAACATCATTCCCTACGGTATCGATGAGTCTGGCAAAATTGATTATGACGAAATGGAGCGTTTAGCCATTGAACATAAGCCTAAAATGATGATCGGCGGTTTTTCGGCTTTTTCAGGTATTGTTGACTGGGCTAGAATGCGCGAGATTGCCGACAAAATTGGTGCTTATTTGTTTGTTGATATGGCCCACGTGGCAGGCTTAATTGCCGCAGGTGTTTACCCAACGCCAGTGCCTTATGCACATGTGATAACGTCAACAACCCATAAAACATTAGCCGGCCCACGCGGCGGGATTATTATTTCTGCAGCCGATGATGAAGTTTTATATAAAAAACTAAACTCAGCAGTATTCCCTGGTGGTCAGGGTGGTCCTTTAATGCATGTTATCGCAGGTAAAGCGGTCGCATTTAAAGAAGCACTAGAGCCAGAATTTAAACTGTACCAACAGCAAGTGGTTAAAAATGCCAAAGCCATGGTTGAAGTGTTTTTAGCCCGCGGTTACAAAATCGTTTCTGGCGGTACTGAAAACCATTTAATGTTGGTTGACTTAATTGGCCGCGATTTAACCGGTAAAGAAGCCGACGCCGCCTTAGGCAGTGCCAACATTACCGTTAACAAAAATTCAGTGCCTAACGACCCTCGTTCACCGTTTGTGACCTCTGGTGTTCGTATTGGTACACCAGCCATCACTCGTCGCGGCTTTAAAGAAGCTGAAGCGAAAGAATTGACCGGTTGGATTTGTGACATCCTTGATGATGCATCTAATACAGCGGTTATTGAGCGCGTAAAAGGTCAAGTATTGACCTTGTGTGCTCGATTCCCTGTATACGGTTAATCGTATTTGGATGTCTGTTGATACAGGTTTAGGTTAACCTTGTTCACCAAATAGGATAAACTTTAATGGCCGCTAATTGCTAGCGGCCATTTTTTCTGCAGGAGTCCTAATGCATTGCCCTTTTTGTAGCGCGACCGATACCAAAGTGATAGATTCTCGATTAGTGGCTGATGGTCACCAAGTCCGTCGTCGCCGGGAATGTACCGAATGTCATGAACGTTTTACCACCTTTGAAGGCGCTGAATTAGTCATGCCTAGAGTGATAAAACGCGATGGCACCCGACAACCATTTGATGAAGAGAAACTGCGCGGCGGCATGTTGCGTGCCGTTGAAAAACGTCCGGTTTCTATTGATGACATTGATCAAGCGTTGACAAAAATTAAATCAATGCTGCGCGCGACTGGTGAGCGCGAAGTGGATTCGGAAATGATTGGTAATCTTATGATGGAACAGTTGATGAACCTTGATAAGGTGGCTTACATTCGTTTCGCCTCTGTTTATCGTGCGTTTGAAGATGTGTCACAATTTGGTGAGGCCATTGCTAAGTTGCAAAAGTAATGCTGTGTATTGACTGTTTTTAACGGTTATCATGGCATCTAAGCAATAAGAGATTATCTATCATGTCCAACGGGCCTACTTTTGACACCAAAATGATGAGCCGTGCTATAGCGCTTGCCGAGAAAGGCCGTTATACCACTAGGCCCAATCCCTGTGTTGGTTGTGTCATTGTCTATCAGAATAAGATTATCGGTGAGGGTTTCCATCAACGCGCTGGCGAAGGCCACGCTGAAGTCAATGCGCTGAAAATGGTGCTTGATAATGGTCATAGCGCTCAAGGCGCCACCGCCTATGTAACCTTAGAACCTTGCAGTCATTATGGTCGTACGCCGCCTTGCGCTTCAGGGTTAATTAACGCCAAGGTTGCGCGAGTCGTTGTTGCTGTGACCGATGCGAACCCAGAAGTGTCAGGCCGCGGTATCACCATGTTACGTGAGGCTGGAATTAAGGTCGATGTAGGACTACTCAGCCAACAAGCTTATGATCTCAATCTAGGCTTTATGAAGCGCATGAAAACTAGGCTTCCTTGGGTCACGGTTAAAATAGCCGCCAGTTTAGACGGTAAAACAGCCCTGTCTAATGGGGTGTCAAAGTGGATTACCGGCAGTGCTGCACGAGCCGATGTGCAAAAATACCGTGCCAGCCACTGTGCATTAATCACAGGCGTTGAAACAATCCTTATCGATGACCCTAGCCTTAATGTGCGCTATGAGGCGTTAGGTGAGTTAACCACTCGCCATACAAAAGATGAAATTTTCCAACCTTTAAGGGTTGTGCTAGACAGCAGAGCGAGACTGACGGCAACACAAAGGTTATTTTCAATTCAAAGTCCTATTTTACTGGTTTCTGGCTGTCAATATTCCCAAAGTGCTAAAGCTGCTTTTCCACAACACGTTTCTTTTTTACAATTAGAATGTGACTCGTCGGGCAGGATCCCATTGTTAGCTTTGCTAACGTATTTAGGCCAGCATACTAATTCTGTTTTAGTCGAAGCGGGTGCGACCTTAGCTGGGGCGTTTGTCGCTCAAGGCCTCGCCGATGACATTGTGCTTTATCAAGCGCCTAAACTGTTAGGCAGCCATGGACGTAATATGTTGCAGTTACCCGATTACAGTGCCATGGAGCAAACGCCGGCATTGCAATTAATTGATGAGCGCAACGTTGGACAAGATAAGCGTTATATCCTCAGATATAATCAACCCTATTAATGTGGCAGTTGTTTAAGAAAAACCTGAACAACTGCAAAGTTTAAAAGCAAAAAGTGAGTCATTATGTTTACTGGGATAATCGAAGCCCTTGGTACATTACGTAAAATTGATCGCAAAGGTAACGATATCCGCTTAACCGTTGCCAGCGGCAAGTTGGATTTAACCGATGTAAACCTAGGTGATAGCATTGCCACAAATGGCGTGTGCTTGACCGTTGTTGAGCGTTTAGGCGATAGCTACGTTGCGGATATATCGGCTGAAACAGTTGAATTAACTGGTTTTAGTCGTTATCAAGTTGGCCAAAAGGTTAATCTTGAAAAAGCCGTTACGGCGACCACGAGGTTGGGTGGACACATGGTCAGCGGCCACGTTGATGGCATTGCAAAAATTGAGCAATGTGCTTACCGAGGCAAGGCACTTGAGTTTTGGTTATCGGTACCGGTTCAATTAAGTCGCTACATTGCTCACAAAGGATCGGTCACCATTGATGGCGTTAGTTTGACCGTCAATGAAGTTGATGGAACTCGTTTTAGATTAACCATCGTGCCTCATACTGCGGGTGAAACCACGCTGGTGGATCTCAAAGTTGGTGACAGCGTGAACATCGAAGTGGATTTAATTGCCCGCTATTTAGAGCGTTTAATGCAACCTGATGCTAGCCATGCACAGCCGTCATCGGGTGTGACGATGGAATTATTAGCTAAGTCTGGATTTTTGCGCTAATCGCTCCAAGCATAAATATTTATACCCAATGATTATGTACAAGACATTATTCAAAATAACAAATAACAAATACAAATTGATTTAATTATTTAAAATCAAAAAACTTAATAGAGAAAGGTCTGACAATGGCGCTACATAACATAGAAGAAATCATTGAAGATATTCGTCAAGGTAAGATGGTTATCTTGATGGATGATGAAGACAGAGAGAATGAAGGTGATTTGATCATGGCCGCTGATAAAGTGACGCCTGCTGCAATCAATTTCATGGCAACCTATGGCCGCGGATTAATTTGCCAAACCATGACCAAAGAGCGTTGTCAGCAGCTTAACTTGCCTTTAATGGTCACCAACAACAATGCGCAGTTCTCGACTAACTTTACCGTATCAATTGAAGCGGCGACCGGGGTCACAACCGGGATCTCAGCTCATGACCGAGCCGTGACCGTTCAAGTCGCTGTTGCCAAAGATGCCAAAGCCTCTGATTTAGTACAACCTGGGCATATTTTTCCGTTAATGGCACAAGAAGGCGGGGTATTAACGCGTGCTGGCCATACTGAAGCCGGTTGCGATTTAGCGCGCTTAGCTGGCTGTGAACCTTCAGCTGTGATTGTTGAAATTTTAAATGAAGACGGCACCATGGCGCGCTGTCCTGATTTAGAAATATTCAGTCAAAAGCATGGGATTAAAATCGGTACCATTGCAGACCTAATTGAATACCGTAACACCAACGAAACCACGGTTGTACGCGAAGCTCAATGTAAACTACCGACTCGTTTTGGTGATTTTACTATGGTGACATTTAGAGACACTATTGATAATCAATTACACTACGCATTGGTTAAAGATGAAGTGAAGCCTAATTGTTTAGTGCGTGTGCATTTGCAAAACACCTTTAACGATTTACTGCATTCTGAGCGAGATCAAACGCGTAGCTGGCCATTAGAAAAAGCCATGCAACGCATTGCTTTGGAAGGTGGCGTATTGGTGTTACTGGGTAACGTTGAGCATTCAAGTCAGATACTGGCAAAAGTGAAAGCGTTTGAGGCCGAAGATAATGGCCAATCACCAGCAGGAGCAATGTGGCAAGGAACATCACGTCGTGTTGGCGTCGGCTCGCAAATTTTGTCGAGTCTAGGTGTCAGTACAATGCGCTTATTAAGTTCGCCAAAGCGTTACCATTCCTTGTCAGGTTTTGGTTTAGAAGTAACGGATTATATAGCTGAATAATTTTGGCTTATGGTAAATTTAATAATTTCATTAATTGCATAGCGCTCAGGGCTTTCGGCTGTGATATCATAGCGCCTCTTTTTTGCCCCGAGCGGGGTGCTTTAGCTAATTTAGGTAAGATAGAATGAACGTAGTTCAAGGTAATATCGAAGCGAAAAATGCCAAAGTGGCGATTGTAATATCGCGATTCAATAGCTTTTTAGTTGAAAGTCTGCTTGACGGTGCAATAGACACATTAAAGCGTTTCGGCCAGGTCAGTGACGACAACATTACTGTTGTTCGAGTGCCTGGTGCAGTTGAATTACCGCTTGCTGCAAAACGTGTTGCTGCAAGTGGAAAGTTTGACGGGATCATTGCATTAGGTGCTGTCATCCGTGGCGGTACACCTCATTTTGAATTTGTTGCTGGTGAATGTAACAAAGGTCTTGCACAAGTTGCATTAGAGTACGATCTTCCTGTTTCATTCGGTGTATTAACTACAGATACCATTGAGCAAGCTATTGAGCGTTCAGGTACTAAAGCAGGTAACAAAGGTGGCGAAGCTGCCCTTAGTTTGCTTGAAATGGTTAATGTACTGCAACAACTAGAACAACAGCTGTAATAGTAGGAAAAGTATGAAACCTTCAGAGCGCCGTAAGGCCCGCCGTTTAGCCGTTCAAGCCATTTATTCATGGCAGTTAAGTAAAAACAAAGTTGCTGACGTAGAACATGAGTTTTTAACTGAACAGAACACTGACGGTGTTGATGTCGCTTATTTTCGTGAGCTATTAACCGGTGTAGCATCAAAAATATCGCAAATTGATGAGCTGTTAAAGCCACATCTTGATCGTAATTTTGAAGAAGTGTCACCAGTAGAAAAAGCCATTGTGCGTCTGGCAACTTACGAGTTGACCTTCCGTAAAGATGTGCCGTTTAAAGTGGCTATTAACGAAGGTATCGAGTTAGCGAAAGCGTTTGGTGCTGAAGATAGTCACAAATTTGTCAACGGCTTGCTTGATAAGTTAGTGAAGCATAAGTAACACCAGAACGGTATCTTCGGATACCGTTTTCATTTGTTATTAATTGTTTCAAAAATTAAGGTGGACGGTTTACCGTACCAGACTGAATGTGAAAGAATTTCAACTCATCGAACATTACTTCCGCAATAAAGGTCAAAAAAGGCGAGATGTTGAGTTAAGCATCGGCGATGACTGTGCGTTAGTGAATCCTGCGGACAAGAAATCTTTAGCAATTTCTTGTGATACCCTTGTTGAAAATATCCATTTTTTAGCAGACATTCCAGCTCATGCTTTAGGTTATAAATCGCTAGCGGTTAACCTTTCTGATCTTGCCGCAATGGGGGCCGAGCCCGCTTGGTTTACTTTAGCACTGACGTTACCCTGTGTTGATGAACCTTGGTTAGCCCAGTTCAGTGCCGGCCTTTTTGATATTGCTGAATATTATGGTATTGCACTCATTGGTGGTGATACCACCCGTGGTCCGCGCAGTATCAGTATTACGATTAATGGCCAAGTCCCTAAAGGTACAGCATTAACCCGTGCAGGTGCAAAAAGAGGAGACTGGATCTATGTGACGGGAACCCTAGGTGATTCAGCCTTAGGCCTTGATATTATCAGAGGTGTTAAGACCGTTAACGCTGAAGATAAACAATATCTGATTAACCGCCATTATTACCCAACGCCTCGTGTGTTGGCAGGTCAAGCACTACGCACTCTAGCCACAAGCGCTATTGATTTGTCTGATGGCTTAATGTCTGATATTGGACATGTGTTATCGGCATCGAAAGTCGGCGCCATCATTGATGTGGATCTCATTCCTTTATCAAACTCACTTAAAGCCAATCTTAGTCGTGAAGATGCATTAAGTTATGCATTAACTGGCGGTGAAGACTACGAACTTTTATTTACTGTGCCAGAGTCACAACGCGGTGCAATTGATACCGCGCTAATTCATGCTGGGGTGAAGTTTGTTAAAATTGGTCAGATCAGCGCCGGCGATAAATTAAAACTAGTAGAAAATGGGCAAGCATTTACCCCTATTTCACGTGGCTTTGTGCATTTTTAATTGAGTACTATGAGACTATTAACCCAAGATAAATTCGTTAAAAAACTGTCTTTAGCCCACCCAATTCATTTTTTGGCATTAGGCTTTGGCAGCGGTAAAGCGGCCAAAGCGCCGGGTACCTTTGGTACCTTAGCCGCAGTGCCCATAGTGTTGCTCATGCAGCAGTTAAGCTTAACGAATTACCTCATCATCACCTGTATTAGTATGCTTGCCGGATTCTATATTTGTGGGAAAGCGGCTAGAGATATGGGTGTACACGACCATGGCGCTATTGTGTGGGATGAAGTGGTTGGGTTGATGATCACCATGATTGCCGCGCCTTTAGGTTTTATATGGTTAGCTCTCGGTTTTGTATTATTTCGCTTTTTTGACATTATAAAGCCATGGCCTATACGTTGGCTTGATGCCAAAGTGCATGGTGGTTTTGGGATTATGATTGATGATGTATTGGCGGGTGTGTTTTCGTTAATCGGTGTGCAGCTTGCAGTGTATTATCTATAAGTAACCTGAATTTTGGATAACAAACGACTATCAAACAGTCCTTTCCTAACTGAGTTGAAAGACTTACTATTAACGCAACCAGTAACAAGAGGCTGCGTCTTATTAACAAACAACAAGTTTAGATCGATATATGGCTAAGCGTGTTCATTTTATTACCTTCTCATCTTTTATCTCTATTTCAGATTAAGTACTTTATATAAAGATTTATAAACCAAAAAAAAGCATATTTGTGCTCTTTTGTCGCTAACGGTATTAAATAAAATCAGTCGATGTGATGTTATTAAGATGATTTTTCGGTAAGTAGATTAGTTCGCAATTGCTCTAAATCTTTATTTATATTAGTTAAACGTTGCTTATAATCTGTTTCATAAACGGTGCAGTTAAATAGTTTACCAATCGGATTGTAACGTGATATCCATAATTGCTTTATATAATTGTCGAAAGAGCAGTAATCCGGTTTTATGACCGTGTGTTCAGAGGTTGTTGAAACCGGTTCCTTAACTAAGCTAACAATATACTCAGCCATGAGGTTGTCACTGTCTGTGGGCTTATACAAAGCATCTGCTAACCATTTTTCATAAAAAGCTACCTTATCAGACTGCACTTCAATTAACATTTGTTGTCTGACATTTTGAGCAAACTGCCATTCACCAGAAAATACTCTCTCAAAATCGCTATTAGTTAATTCGAATGGCGTTTGCCAAGTTGTGACTTTGTTTGAAACCGCGGTATCGAGTGTCTTAGCTAAGGTGCTGGCAAAGTTAAGTTGAGATTTGATTACGCTAACGGCAATCATATGGTTGAATATAGAGCGAGATGAGTGATAAACCATATTCCAGAATTGAGCATCTTTATTTAAAAATGTTAACAAGGCTTCATTCACGTTAAGGTTAGGGGATCCGTCAAGGTTTATTAAAACGGTAAGTTCACTGATTGTTCGTAATTTAAGTAGTGGCGCCCATTTAAAAAGATTTTCAGGTGTTAAATACTGAATATCTTCTTGCCAATAAGGCATTTCAATCAGCTTGCTATAATGGGTTGCATCGGTTTTGTGTGCATGAATTGCTTGTAAAATACTTTCGTTATTCTTTTCAAGAAATTCATTACAGGTTGCCACATCAGTTTGATAACACGATTTTTTGTAATCGCGTAGTAGTTGATCTTCTTCATCATTGAAACTTAATGTAGTGGCCACTTCTTTAGCCGTTACATCCTGAAAAATGCCGATAAAAGTTTGTAAATATACAAAACCATTTTCGCTTGGATCGATAGGCTGTTGCTTTAGCCAGTTTTCAACTAATAGCGTGTTAGGTGACTTTGTTCTGTCTGTTGCATTAATGGCCACTAAACAGACAACAATAAAGACCAGTAAGCTACATATTAGCCCGACAAAAACACCCAAGCCCTTTATTACTTTCAGCATTATGATTTATCCGTAAATCCATGTTAACTTTACATTAACATATTGATTTGCTTTTTATAAGTGCATAACGATTATTGCAACAACTCACGGGCATTAGCCAAGGTATTTTCGGTAATGACATCACCACCTAATAAGCGCGCAAGTTCATTCACCCGTTGATCTTTATCCAAGGCCTGCATGGTGGTTTCTGTACTACCTGCTTTATTGAATTTGTTGACAAACATATGCTGATGACCGTTACCCGCCACTTGTGGCAAATGAGTCACGCACAAAACTTGAGTCGACTCGCCAAGGCTGCGTAACATACGGCCAACAACCGAAGCGGTAGGACCCGAAATGCCCACATCCACTTCATCAAAAATAAGCGTCGGAGTGGCGACTTTTCTGGCGGTAATCACCTGAATGCCTAAGCCAATGCGTGATAGTTCGCCGCCTGAGGCTACTTTTGAAATAGGTTGCAAAGGTTGGCCGGGATTAGTGGTAACCATAAACTCAATTTGGTCGCAACCATTTAAGCTGATATTAGTTGCTTCATAGTTAACCTGAATATAGAACTTGCCCTTAGGCATATTCAATTCATGGATTGACTGAGTGACCAATTTATCGAGTTCTTTAGCATAACGGCTACGGCTTTGACTTAGTTTTTGTGCATTGGTTAAATAGGCATTTCTGGTGGCTTCAAGTTGCTGTCTTATACCATCTAATTTAGTTTCGTCGTCAGCAAGTTCGGCCAATTCACTCATCAATGCTTGATGATGTAGCGCCAACTTATCAGCACTCACATGATGCTTACGCGCCAATTGCATTGCCGTTGAAAGGCGTTTTTCTAAATAGGCAAAATGTTCTGGATCAAGCTCTAAACTGCTTAAATAACTTTCAATTTCGCTAGCGCTTTCTTGTACTTGAATTAACGCATCGCTGATCATAGTGCCGATAGGAGCAAGGGATTCATCATAGCCTTGAAGCGTATCAGCAATACTGGCCACTTTATTAAGCAGCGATTCTATATTGCCTTCATCACTTTCGGTCAATAAATGTAAACCAGCTTGGCAACGTTCAATTAAATCTGTGCCATTGGCTAAGCGTTTGTGTTCTTGTTCTATTTCATCAAATTCTTCCAAGCCTAAGTTGAACTCATTAAGCTCTTCTACTTGATATTGCAGCAGCTGTTGACGCGAAATGCGTTCGTGCTGAGCTTGCTCAAGATGCTTTAGCTCGTTTTCCACTTGCTTGCAGCGCTGATAGCTGGCACTGACGGCATCAAGTAACAACTTGTGGTTAGCGTAGCTGTCGAGTAAGGCTAACTGATGATCATTTTTAAGCATGGCATGGTGAGCATGTTGGCCATGAATGCCTATCAGGAGTTGACCAACGGCTTTTAATTGCGAAACCGGGACCGGATTACTATTAATATAGGCTCTAGATCGGCCATCATTATTAATGGTTCGACGTAAAATACATCCATCTTCAGCATCGAGATCGTTATCTTCAAGCCAGCGTTTAGCTAAAGGGACATCGTGGAGCGTAAACCGCGCGCTCACTTCAGTTTTCGTTGCGCCGGGTCTGATGGTATTGGCATCACTGCGATTACCAAGACATAACCCAAGGGCATCGATAGCAATCGATTTACCTGCACCGGTTTCTCCGGTGATGCTTGTCATACCGGCTTTAAAGTCGAGTTCTAAAAAACGCACGATAGCAAAATTATTGATGCTGAGTTGGCAAAGCATAATGAATCCCTTTCAATGAAGCGACTAAACCACTGTATTGATAAACAGTATATACTGTTTTTATATACAGTAAAGTGGTTGGCATAAAAATATCACTGATTATTTTATCGCCTTAACTCGGTCAATTATCAAGCATATGATTTTAAAAGTGTTTCTATTATAGGCAAACTAATAAAAGTGACTAATGTGCCATATAAAATCCCTTGGGCACTGCCATTGGCATTAATTTGGTATCGGTCTGCCAATAAATACACACTTGCTGCAGTTGGTAAGGCTGCTAACAGGACTCCCATAGTCAGTAACTCGTGTTCTACGCCGAAGAGTTTGAGTAATCCAAAGGCAATAAGGGGCTGAATAATTATCTTGAGTAAGTTGATTAAACTCAGTTCTGCAATCAAGCTAAGACTGAACATGTTCGTGATTGACTGATGCCGTAACGCTTTGGCAAGTACCATTCCGATGGCAAACAGTGCACAAGGACTGGAGGTGTTTCCCACTTGGTGCAGCACTAACGCCAAGCTAGCGGGTAAGGTGATATGAAATGCCGATAGGCCTATGCCAATAAGACTGCCGACCACTATCGGGTTTTTATACAGTGCATTAGCCATGATGATGATGGCATGGTCGGTTGATTGTTTATTACGGCTGGCCAGTTCAATAGAGACTAAAGCAAACGCGAACATGAACACCGACAGCAAGCTGGCAATCGCTGCGGCCACTAATGCCATTTTGTGACCCGGGAACAATAGGCTCAGCAATGGAATACCAATAAATGCAGTATTGCCAAATGTGGCGTTTAACGCCCGCATTGCGGCAACCGCTTGCTGCTTAGGCTTGCACCATAGTGATACGCCAATGACCAGCGCATAAGTAATGATCATCGCCAAGCTAAAGCCACCAACAAAGCCCCACTGAATAATGTCTTCAATGTGAGTTTCAGCTAAAACAATGAGTAAAATCGCTGGGAAGGCTATGTAATAGACAAATTGATTGAGGATCAGATCGGTGTCTGGTGGTAAAAGTCTCAATTTCTGAATGATACTGCCGAGAAGCATAATTATAAATACAGCGATTAGCGGGGTAAGAATACTGGACATTCCTCGCAATTCCTTAGCAAAGTGATAATAAGATCACTGTACTGCTTTTTGATAGCAGGATGCAATTAGGCTAAAGTTAAACGAGCGTTTATTTTTGATTTTAAGCTAAAACAGGCCTTTAATACTTTTGATTGGGTAAATATTGTTCATTTAGCGTAAAAAATCACTAAAAAAGTTACTTGTTTTCTTCGATGCGATAATCGTACTAATAATAATCCCCGCCGAGCTTAATGACCGGTCATTCACGTCCAGTTATCGGTTTCTCTATGTGGGTTGCTGCCGCTGACACTGTGATAAAAAATTTTGGCTATGACGCTCAATAAAAAGCCTGGAATAGTTTCCAGGCTAAGTAAAATCTATTGATAGTATTGCTATAGACTAATGCCGATATTAGACACACCCGTTTCGATAATATCTTTACGTAAACCTTTAACCAACTCGATGTTGATCTCAGGATTGGCTTCGATAATGTCGAGTAACATACCTTGTAATTGTTTTTCTTCTTCCATTACTGGGTGTGAAAACACAAATTCATCCAGCGCTTCATCCATTAATGATTCCTCACTAATAGCCTCAATGTAGTTAGCCACAGTACTTGATGATAACTTACTGATATTAGTAATATCTTCTTCAATTTTTCCGTCTATTGCACCCATTAAAGTGGCAATGGCCACTGCAGCATCCATGGCGGGATAAGCACCATAGGCTTCAAATTGGCTTGGATCAGGGGTGTTTTCATCCAGACGTTGCAAATGCACATCAATATTGAATTTAAGCTTTTTGTCATATTGGCTTTGCCATAATAACTCTAATGCCGTGCTTAGGACCTGTGGTTGGCCAAACTCACAGACTTCAGAAAACAGTTGGTAGTTGGGCAGCATTCGTTGGCACAGTGCGAGGGCAAAAAGCTGCTTTTGAGGTAACGATAATGCCTTTAGGCGTTTAAAAAAACCGGTTTTACTGGTCATGGGGTACATCCACTGATAGCTGGTTTATTACTTGATTTGCTGCCGATTCTACCTTAGTTAACTCATCAAGTAACTCTAGTATTTCAGGTTCTAAGTCATCGATGTCAATTTTATGCTTTAATCCTGACTCAATATCCCTACACAGCTTTTGTGTTGTCGGTACGCCGCAATAACATGTTGCACCATGCAGCTTATGTACGGCTTGGAGTAATGTCTGTGCGTCTCTGGCTATGAATGCTGTATCGATAGCGGCTGTTGTTTCGGGTAATGAATGAACCAACATCTTTAACATATCTAAGGCTAAATCTGTTTTTTGGTTCGCTTGGGTTAAACACAAATCCCAATTTAGTACATGGGAATCAAAATGGGTCAATTGTGGTTTAGTTATCCAGCGGCTAATCACCCCTTTTAGTGATAGTTCATCAATGGGTTTGGGTAAAAAACCATCCATACCACTGGCTAAAATATTGTTACGCTCTTCGGCGATAGCGTGTGCCGTTACTGCAATGATGGGCGTATTACGATTGAGTGATTCTGAGCGTATTTGCTGGGTTGCGCTAATGCCGTCAGTTCCAGGCATTTGAATATCCATAAAGATTAAGTCAAACGCTTGTGCCTTAGTTTGCTTTATCGCATCGTCGCCATTATTGACTGTGACCACATTCTCAACTAATTCTTTGAGTAAAGTATCAATTAACTTTAGATTGGCCATATTATCGTCAACGGCTAATACCGATGCTTTCAGGCGTGGCGATGGGTCTGGGCTAATCAGTTCAGGGAGACGCACTGAAGTTGAAGGCACCGGAGGATAGATTAAATGATGTGCTAGGGTAAAATCGCTGACTGGAGTGTTGAGTAATACATCTGCATTGGCTTTGAGCACATTGATGATCATGTCTTGATTTAAACAGTCATGCAATAAAATAAGGCAGTCGGTATGCTGCCTGGCTTGTTGCAAGAAATGGATAAAGACCGTATTGTCCGCAAAACCATGACAGCTCATGATGATGTAATCAAACTTGCTGGTTTTACTTTGTAATACTGATGTGAGGTTTTCTAGATTTGCAACATTAGTGATAATTAATTGCCATGACACTAAGCGGCGATTTAATGTATCGCGGGTTAATTCCCGAGGCTCATACAACAATACTGATTTATGTTGCAATACATCAACGGTAAGTACTTCACCAATTTCGAATTGACTAATCCCAAGCGGCAGAATAAACCAGAAATTTGAGCCTTTATTTGGCGCAGAGGTAAAGCCTATTTGGCCACCCATTTGGTTAATTAAGCGTTTGGTGATCACCAAGCCTAGTCCTGTGCCGCCAAAGCGGCGTGAGATAGATGAGTCGGCCTGGCCAAATGCTTGGAATAGATACTCTTGTTGGCTTTCATTAACACCAATACCGGTATCGATAATTTCGCAGCGTAAGGTGATGTTATCTTCGTCTTGACCTACCAAGTGTATCTTGAGTATTACGCTGCCCTTGTCGGTAAATTTGATAGCGTTACCGACTAAGTTGGTAATAATTTGACTGACTCTCATCGCGTCACCACTGACGCTCTCTGGTACATTCGCGTCGATGTCGATAACCAGTTCTAGGCCTTTCTCTTGGGCGCTACCAGCTATAATCGTCAAGGTTTCTGTGAGTGTTTCACGTAGTGCGAATGGCATTTTCTCTAATACCATTTTACCGGCTTCTAGTTTCGAGAAATCGAGAATGTCGTTGATAATGCCGAGTAAGTTACTGGCACTGCGTTCAATGGTTTTAATGTAGTCGAGCTGGCTGGTATGCAATGGTGTTTTGAGTAGCTGCTTTGCAAATCCAATGACGCCATTAAGTGGTGTTCGTAACTCATGGGACATGTTAGCTAAAAATTCAGATTTTATACGGCTCGCTTCAAGGGCCCGTTTTTTGGCAATGTCGAGCTCAACGTTTTGAATTTCAATCTGTTCAAGGGTTTCACGTAAATCTGAGGTGGCTTGATCAATGTTTTGCTGCATTTCATCGTGATATTCTGACAATGAGCCTGCCATTGCGTTGATGCCTCGTTTAAGCAAGTCAAGTTCACCAATTAAGTTGCCTTCTAGGCGAGTATCAAGCTTACCTTCACGGATTTTGGCGACTACACGAACCATTTCTGTAATGGTCGGATAGGCGACACCTGTTACCAAGTGCCGCCCTCCTAAGAACCGTACGTGCAACTTTCACTGCATACGGCTCA
>NZ_JBEOPO010000060.1:0-15581 GCF_040310145.1 Shewanella sp. S1-49-MNA-CIBAN-0167
TAAGACGCCACATCAGAAATATAATGAGTTAAAAAAAGCGGCTTAAAATCTCTCCAGAAATACTTGACCATTACAGGGTGAGGCAAATTGTTTAACAAACTTTTTATCTTAACAAACGATTGAGCTTACGTTTACATCGATTAAGCTCAAATAAATTAACGAGATAAACCTAAATACATGAGATGGAGTATTAACCACTCATATAGGTTCTCAACCCGAATACCGACAAAACCTTAAGCTGTACTTATTGAACAATTATCGATTCAATATTCATTAGTCTCTGAATAATGCTTCAACTGAAAGCCCTTGCGCGCCAAGTAAATCTTTTAAGCGTTTGAGAGCTTCAACTTGAATTTGGCGCACTCGCTCACGGGTTAACCCGATTTCAGCACCGACATTTTCTAATGTTGAAGGTTCATATCCGAGTAAACCAAAACGTCTCGCCAGCACTTCACGTTGTTTAGTATTAAGCTCATTTAACCACTCTACAATCGAATTAGATAAATCTTCATTTTGTACGCGATAATCTGGACCGACGGAATCATCATCAGCAATGACATCTATTAATGCTTTCTCATTATCGCCACTAAATGGCGAGTCTACCGAGGTAATTCTTTCATTTAGTTTTAACATGCGACTGACATCACCAGTGGATACATCTAATTTTTCGGCAATCTCTTCTGCGGTAGGTTCATGGTCAAGTTTTTGAGCAAGTTGTCTTGCTGTGCGCAAGTACACATTTAATTCTTTAACAATATGGATGGGTAAACGGATAGTGCGAGTCTGGTTCATTATCGCTCGTTCGATGGTTTGTCTAATCCACCATGTTGCATAAGTGGAGAATCGGAAACCACGTTCAGGGTCAAATTTTTCTACCGCTCTGATTAAACCTAAGTTACCTTCTTCGATAAGATCGAGTAGCGCTAAACCACGATTGTTATATCTTCTGGAAATTTTAACGACAAGGCGAAGGTTGCTTTCGATCATGCGGTTGCGAGATTTTTCGCAGCCTTTGAGGGCTTTACGTGAAAAAAACACTTCTTCCTCTGCAGTCAGTAGCGGAGAAAAACCTATCTCACCTAAATATAATTGAGTAGCATCTAAATTTTTCTGTAAGTCATCTTGGACTTTTTCTTCAATCTCGAGTTGTTGTACCAAATCACGGTGATCGGTTGTATCTCCCGGTGGTTGTTTAGCTAGATCGACAAGATATTCTGCTGAAGCAGTATTATTTTTGCGGCTCATAATTGCTCTCCCAAACCTAATTTATGTTATTTAATCTACTGCAATTGCTTATCCTCCGTTAATTATGTGACTAAACAATTACTGTTTAGGTAGATATCGTAATGGGTTGACAGACTTACCATGAAAGCGCACTTCAAAGTGAAGCATAACTTGATTAGTCCCGGTACTGCCCATTTTTGCAACTGTTTGACCTGCACTCACATATTGCTTTTCTTTAACCAGTATCGTGTCGGCATGCGCATAAGCACTTAAAAAATCATCATTATGCTTGATAATCACTAAGTTGCCATACCCGCGCAGTGCATTACCTGCATACACGACTCTCCCATCTGCTGCGGCTTTAATAATATCGCCGCGGTTACCAGCAATCTTTATCCCTTGATTGCCTTGTTCTGATGCCGAAAAATATCCAACTATTCGACCTCTAACTGGCCAGTGCCATTGCTGAACTTGCTGTGGCAAATTTGCGACAGAACCTATTGCACTTTGGTTAATTGTTTGTTGGGTAGTTGTTACAGAATACGCAGGCTTGACTTTGTGATCAAGAACTTTTTTCGTTCTGGCTGAAACTACTGCTGGGCTTGGCTTTGGAATATCCTTCGGTTTGATTGTTTCTAATTGAGAACGATTTGAGCTCGAAATATATGGTTTGGTAACGGCTTGTGTTTGTACAGAAGTAACATAAGGTTGAGGTGCTCGAACGGTTGTCGATGGACGATTATTAGTGGCCGCTAAATTAAGTACTTGCCCAGGATAAATAATGTAAGGAGACGATAAATGGTTCAAACGGGCAACGTCCACAAAATTACGCCCTGCCCCCCAAGCAATTGAATAAAGCGTGTCACCTTTCTTTACTTTGTATTTGTTCGTTTTTAATGAGCCTTTATGATAACGAGGACCATGATTATTTGACGATAAACTGTCAACCGGCGCGGGACGATCAGCTTGAAAGCTGCATCCAGTGAGCATAATTGCTAAGACCAAAAAGTGTGGCCAACCGGTATTCATCAAACAAAATCCTTTTAGGAGAGGTACGTGATTGTTAGGCTAAAACAAGCTTGTTGCAAACGAAAATATCGTTAATGTATCAAACCTCATTTTATCATGTTGACTAAGCTCAACTCGGGATAAGAGACGGGATAAATCGATAAAAACAGGTTTACGCCAAGTCTGCAATATCAAACTTGCCATTTGTGTTGCCAACAAGGCCCATTGCGCGTCAATAGCTTGCCTATTGCAATGCAATAGATATAGCAGGACAAAGAGCTGAGGTTAACTATGCCAAATCGCCATTAATTAAAGGAACAAATTTAACTGACTCAATGATCTCAGATTGGAATGCCTGTCCGACACGGGTAATTTTAAGCAATTGTTGGGTGTCTTCTCCCACCGGAATAATTAATACACCACGGTCAGATAATTGTTCAAGCAATGCTTGAGGTACCCTTGCTGCAGCGGCCGTCACCATAATGCCATCAAATGGCCCTCGATTTGGCCACCCTTGCCAACCGTCGCCATATTTGAATGATACATTATGTAGGTCTAGGCGCTTTAGTCTTTGACGAGCTTGTATTTGTAATGCTTTGATACGTTCAATAGTGCATAACTCTGGAATTAACGATGCTAAAATAGCAGCCTGATAGCCTGAACCGGTTCCAATCTCTAATACTTTTTGAGGGTTATGCTGTAACAGAAGCTCAGTCATTCGAGCCACAATGTAAGGTTGTGAAATTGTCTGTCCCTGCCCGATTGGTAATGCAGTATTTTCATACGCCTTATGAGCTAATGCACCATCAAGGAACAATTCCCGTGGTGTTATTGCTACAGCATGCAATACGGCAGGATGTCGGATCCCTGCATCAGACAATTTCTTGGCCAAATTTATTGCTGATGTTGAAGCTACCGGTGTCATATTTTTATTATCCAATCGGCTAATCCATCAAGTTGATTGTATGCCGTCAAATCAACTGTTAGGGGGGTTATTGATACATATCCTGCTGCTACTGCATCGAAATCGGTCCCTTCACCTGCATCTTGTTCACTTCCAACAGGCCCAAGCCAGTATATATCTTTACCCGCTGGATCTTGGGTTTTTATCATACCTTCTGCTTTATGCCGTGCACCTAAACGGGTGACTTTAATCCCTTTAATTTCTGCTATCGGTAAATCGGGGACATTAACATTTAACATTTGATCACGACTAATAGGATGAGCCAACAACCCTTTTACAATTTTAGTCGCATAAACCGCAGCAGTATCGTAATGAATTAATGATTTTCCCACGAGAGACACCGCTATGGCTGGCAGACCTAAAAAACGCCCTTCCATTGCAGCGGCAACGGTACCTGAATATAAGGTGTCATCTCCCATATTCGCACCGGCATTAATACCGGAAACCACTATGTCGGGTTCCGTAAGGCACAGCTGCCTAATAGCGAGATGAACACAGTCAGTTGGAGTGCCATTAACAGCAATATAGCCATTACCTAAATTATTGATTCTCAATGGATTAGTTAAGGTTAATGAGTTACTCGCACCCGAACAATTACGATCAGGTGCAACTGTTAACACTTGGGCAAACTCGCTCAGTGCGTTACTTAACGCAATAATACCGGCCGCACTCACACCATCATCATTACTGACTAAAATATTAATCATTCATTAGCACTCTTCATTGGATTGTGCTTGTTGATCCGCAACCATCTCTTTTCGCTGTGATTCTTGAATATCTTGATAATCAGCAAGTTCACGTAACATCGACGTGGCATAACTGCCGGCCGGCAACACAAACTCAAGGGTAAGTATATTCGCTTCAAACTGCCATTTTATCCCTTGAGGCTCAAGCAATAAGGGTCGTCTTTCTTGTGATAAGCCCGCATCTTCGAGTCCTTGCAAGTCAGTTGATAAATCTGTTAATGGTGCCAGTTCAACGGCTAATGCTTCGGCTTGCGCTAATGGTATACCTTTGCCCCACAACGGGGCTGAAAGTTGAATATCTTTTTCTGCTAAGCGACTATTGAGAACCTCATCCCACGTTTCAGCGGTAAAATAGCTTTTACTGCCAGCTAACATCACGCAATCGCCTGCTAATGTGTCAGTATGATGATGGGCTAAACGAAATGACACCACTTGATTAAACACATTGGAACGTACTGCTGATAAATACATGCTGCGTTTATGACGATCTTTTACGTTGCGACCACCGCTGAGCATTTGTCGACCCCAAATGAGGTTTTTACCGTCGTGGCCAAAACGTTGCTCGCCAAAGTAATTGGGTACACCTAACTTAGCAATCTGTTGTAGACGAGTTTCAACATCGGCAATATCGGTTATATTGCGTAATGTCAGCACAAACCGATTTCCGATCAAGGCGCCTATACGCAGTTTTTTACTGTGGCGGCTGCTCGACAAAATCGTTAATTTCTCATTATTAAGCTCTGTCCACTCAGGGGTTTCTTTACCCGGAATACGTACCCCAAACCATTGTTCGGTAATAGCATTTTTATCTTTCTGGCCAGCGAAGGTCACTTCTTTCGGATGAACTTTAGCGAACTTAGCCAATATTTCAGCAACATAGACCGTATTCATGCCGTTTTTACGCACATGGAGCATATGATGCTCGCCTTCGCCTGTTGGCGTAAAAGGCAAAATTTCTTTAACAATAAAATCGCTATTATAGGTACGTAAATCAGCTTGGCTTATTGGTTTACCAAAAAGGTAATGTAATTCTTTCATGTGCCAGAATTCTCTATATTTTGTAGGTTATCGACTCGTCATCAACACAACAGCTTCAACAGCAATGCCTTCTTTACGTCCAGTAAAACCGAGTTTCTCGGTCGTCGTCGCTTTAACATTAATGTTATCGATATCCGTTTGTAAATCGGCACTAAGGCACTGACGTATAGCCTCAATATGTGGCGCCATCTTAGGTGCTTGAGCAATAATGGTGACATCTAAATTACCTAATATAAATTGCTTTTGCAGTGCAAGTTGATAACAGTGTTTTAATAACACACGACTATCGGCACCCGCAAAGTCGGCATCCGTATCAGGAAAATGTTGACCTATATCCCCTAACGCCATCGCGCCTAATATCGCATCACTAATAGCATGCAATACCACATCACCGTCAGAATGGGCGATGAGCCCACTGTCATAAGGAACCGTCACACCACCTAAAATGAGTGGGTTATCACCGCCAAACTTATGCACATCAAAACCATGACCAATACGAATATTCATTTAAAACCTTATATTAACTTGTTATGAGGCGATATTAACAAGTGTTGTTTATAACTGTTCAATTTATTTTTGTGACATAAACAAGGCCGCCAACTGTAAATCATCTGGATGAGTCACTTTAATGTTATCCATTCGGCCTTGAACCAGACCCGGCATGACTCCCGCCCATTCCATTGCACTGGCTTCATCGGTAATAGAGACATGGGCCGCTAGTGCGGCCGATAAATGGCTGCGTAAAGATGATACGGGAAAAAACTGTGGGGTTAATGCATGCCATAGCAACGCGCGATCGACAGTACTGACAATATGACCACTAGCGTCACTTCGCTTCATGGTGTCACGAACTGGCGCAGCAAGAATGGCGCCTTGAGGATGAATGTGTACAGACTCAATCAATTGGGTAATATCTTCGTGGCTTACACAAGGTCTTGCGGCATCATGAACCAGAGCCCACGCATTAGGATTAAGAGTCTGTGCATAATCTAATGCCGCTAAAACAGAATCAGCGCGTTCTTCACCACCAATGACTTGGGTTAACTTAGGATGTTGAGATTGTGGTAACTTACTGAAATACTTATCTTCTGGGTGTAGAGCTACCACCACCAAGTCTATTTCAGAATGAGCCAATAATGCATCTAATGTATGTGCGAGGATGCTTTGTTGCCCAAGCATTAAATATTGCTTAGGTTTATCAGCCCCCATGCGGCTACCAACACCCGCGGCAGGAACAATAGCAATAATAGAACGAGGATTGTTTAGCATATTAGCAGTACCAAAATTGAAAGTAATATGATTAAGAGTTTTGCCTGCGGTGTTACACAGTATTAACGATTAAATTGGTTTAGCTCACGTAGTTCACTGCCTACTACCCGATAAAACGTTTCGCCTTCTTTAACCATACCCAACTCGTTGCGGGCACGTTCTTCAATCGCTTCGGTGCCACGTTTTAAATCGATAATCTCTTCTTTGAGGATTTGATTTCGAGCGACTAGCTTATCATTACTTTGTTCTTGGGCCGCTATTTGGGTTTGCAGCACGACATATTCTGAAAAATTGTTATCGCCCTGCCAAAGTCGGTACTGTAAAAGTGACAATAAACAAATCAGTAAAAATAGTAATCGTTTCATAATATTAAGTTATGTCGAAGTAACCCCTAGAAAACATGTCCGTTATAGTACAACACAAAAGGCCACCCAGTGGTGGCCTTTTTCAGTTAAAGCAAAAAAAATTATGCTTGGCCTTTCACTTCTTTAAGACCGTTGTAAGGTGCTTTTGAACCTAGGGCTTCTTCGATACGTAGCAATTGGTTGTATTTCGCAACACGGTCACTACGGCTTAGTGACCCTGTTTTAATTTGGCCTGCCGCGGTACCAACAGCTAAATCAGCAATCGTTGAATCTTCTGTCTCGCCACTACGGTGAGAGATTACAACAGTAAAGCCTGCATCTTTAGCCATTTTAATGGCAGCCAAGGTTTCAGTTAATGTACCGATTTGGTTGAATTTAATTAGGATAGAGTTAGCGATACCATTGTCGATACCACGCTTAAGAATTTTTGTATTTGTTACGAATAGATCGTCACCCACTAATTGGATTTTATCGCCCATTAGTTTAGTTTGGTGAGCGAAACCATCCCAGTCAGACTCGTCAAGACCATCTTCGATAGAAACGATTGGGTAACGTGTAGTAAGATCTTGTAAGAAGAAATTAAATTCTTCAGAAGTGAATTTTTTGCCTTCACCTTTAAGATCGTAAATATTTGCTTCTTTGTCGTAAAACTCAGATGCAGCACAATCCATCGCTAACGTGATGTCTTTACCTAACTCGTAACCAGCGTTTGCAACAGCCACTTTGATTGCAGCAAGTGCCGCTTCGTTAGAGGCTAGGTTAGGCGCAAAACCACCTTCATCACCCACAGCCGTTGAGTGACCGTCAGCTTTAAGCACTTTAGCTAAGCTGTGGAATACTTCCGCGCCCATACGTAAGCCTTCACGGAAAGTCTTAGCACCAACGGGTTGGATCATGAACTCTTGAATATCAACGCTATTATCTGCGTGCTCGCCACCATTGATGATATTCATCATTGGAAGTGGCATAGAGTAAACACCAGGTGTACCGTTTAAATCAGCAATGTGAGCATATAAAGGTACGTGTTTAGCTGCCGCAGCCGCTTTAGCAGCCGCAAGAGACACAGCAAGAATCGCGTTAGCGCCAAATTTTGCTTTGTTTTCTGTGCCATCTAAGTCAATCATGATTTGGTCAAGTTCAGCTTGAGCCAATGCATCTTTACCTTTAAGCGCTGCAGCAATTGGGCCATTTACAGCAGCAACGGCCTTAAGTACACCTTTACCTAAGTAACGTGTTTTGTCGCCATCACGAAGCTCTAATGCTTCGCGACTACCGGTAGAGGCGCCAGATGGTGCCGCAGCCATACCCACAAAACCACCTTCTAAATGCACTTCTGCTTCAACCGTTGGGTTACCACGCGAATCCATAATCTCGCGACCAATCACTTTAATGATGTTAGCCATAATTCCCTCGTACTTTGTGTAAGTAAATTAAAAAATTAAAAGAAATAAAAAGTTAATACCAATACAAAAGCATAAAACACTCAGAAAAGCAGATTTATTGGTATGTAACTTTCAGTTTTGTAATTTAAATTCGATTTGTGCTTAGGATAAATCTAATTGGACTTTGCTTCAACTTAGTTTTCACTCTCGTTTGAGATCATAGGTGCGATTATTTGATCTCGCGCAAGCATTTTGAATAAAAAAGCCGTTAATGCATGCATTAACGGCTTGTTGATTAAACGATGTCGCGTTTTTGATACGCATAAGAAGCGGCAATAAACCCTTCAAATAATGGATGCCCATCGCGCGGTGTTGAGGTGAATTCTGGATGGAATTGACCCGCAACAAACCATGGATGATCAGCAAGCTCAATCATCTCAATCAATTTACGATCAGAAGACAATCCACTGAATATTAGGCCCGCTTGTTCTAAACGCTCAATATAATTATTGTTAACTTCGTAACGATGACGATGGCGTTCAACACAAGTATTTGACTTGTAAGCTATTGCAGCTTTAGAGCCTTCTTTCAAATGGCAAAGCTGTGCGCCTAAACGCATTGTGCCACCTAAGTCAGACGATTCATGACGTTGTTCAATATCGCCATCATCGTTAATCCATTCAGTGATTAACCCTACCACTGGATGTGGAGTCTGCTGATTAAACTCCGTTGAATGTGCACCTTCTAAACCGGCAACATTACGTGCAAATTCAATTAACGCCACTTGCAAGCCTAAACAAATACCAAAGTAAGGTAGTTTGTTTTCACGGGCAAATTTAGCAGCAAAAATCTTACCTTCTATGCCACGCTCACCAAAGCCACCTGGGACTAAAATACCGTCTAGGCCTTGCAACACTTCTTCGCCTTTGGCTTCAACCGTTTGCGAATCGATGTATTTAATATTGACCGTCACACGGTTTTTTATACCCGCATGCTTTAATGCTTCGTTAACTGATTTATAGGCATCAGGTAGTTCAATGTATTTACCAACCATACCAATGGTCACTTCACCATTAGGGTTAGCTTCTTGGTAAATAACATGTTCCCATTCAGACAAATCGGCTTCGTTGCAATCGAGGTTGAAACGTTTGATAACCAGATCATCCAATCCTTGCGAGCGTAATAATGCAGGGATTTTATAGATGCTATCTACGTCTTTTAATGAAATAACCGCCCGTTCTTCAACATTACAGAATAGCGAGATTTTGGCTTTTTCAATTGCTGGAACCGCACGGTCGCCACGACAAACCAGTACATCCGGAGCAATACCAATAGAGCGTAACTCTTTAACAGAGTGCTGAGTTGGCTTGGTTTTAATTTCACCTGCAGCGCCTAAGAATGGCACTAAGGTTAAATGCATAAATAACGTGCGTTCACGTCCTAGCTCTGCACCTAATTGACGAATAGACTCAAGAAACGGTAATGATTCAATATCACCTACAGTGCCACCGATTTCCACAATCGCCACATCATGGCCTTCACCACCGGCTAACACTCTTGCTTTAATGGCATTAGTAATATGAGGGATAACCTGAATCGTTGCGCCTAAATAATCACCACGACGTTCTTTACTAATGACTTCTTCGTAAATACGGCCAGTAGTAAAGTTATTGCGGCGATTCATTTTGGTGCGAATAAAACGTTCGTAATGACCTAAGTCGAGATCGGTTTCAGCACCATCTTCAGTGACGAAAACTTCACCGTGCTGAGTGGGACTCATGGTACCCGGATCGACGTTAATATAAGGGTCAAGTTTCATAATGGTTACATTGAGGCCACGCGCCTCTAAAATTGCCGCCAGCGAAGCTGCTGCAATGCCTTTACCTAGTGATGAAACAACGCCACCAGTAACGAAGATATACCTTGTAGTCATGCTGAACCTGAGAAATATATTGGAAAAAAACGTGCTTGTAAGAAAGCACTAGGATGGGACGATATTATAGCAAAGCCACCTCGTTTCGACAAACTTAAACGCGCTAATTTTAGCTTAATTTGCGTTTTCATCTTGTTTCACCGCATTCCAGTACCGGTCTAATTCGTCCAGAGTATGGTTTTCTATAGGTTTGCCGTTTTCAGCTACGTGCTGCTCTACACCTCGAAATCTACGTTCAAATTTCTGATTGGCTTGGCGTAGAGCTTGCTCAGGATCAACCTTTAAATGACGGGCGAGATTGACTACGGCAAATAGCAAATCACCCATTTCATCAACAATCCTAGGCTGATAGAAATCAGGGTTTTGATCCCGTTTACTCACCTCAACCAGCACTTCATCTATTTCTTCATGTACTTTGGCAACCACAGGGGCCAGTTCTGCCCAATCAAAACCGACTTTAGCGACTCGATGTTGAATTTTTCGTGCTCGGGTTAGCGCAGGTAATGCTTGGGGAATATCATCTAAAGCGGAGTGCAGTTGTTTTTGCTGACGTTCAGACCCTTTTAATTTATCCCACGCGTGGCTTAAATCATCGGTATTGGTGATTGCCACAGTCGCTTCGGTTTCTGGCTGGGCAAACACGTGCGGATGACGACGAATCAACTTATCACTAATGCGCTCAATCACGGTGGAAAAATCAAACTTACCTTGCTCTTGCCCCAGTTGACAATAAAACACCACCTGAAACAGTAAATCACCCAGTTCATCAGGTAATTCCTCCCATGCTTGTCGCTCAATCGTATCAACGACCTCGTAAGCCTCTTCTAATGTAAAGGGCACTATACTGGCAAAGTCTTGAGCCAGATCCCAAGGGCAACCAGAATCAGGATTGCGTAATTGCTGCATGATGGTCAGTAACGATTGAATATCTGCCATAGAAAGGGCCTCTTTTGGGGGTGAAACCTAATAAAAAAAGGCACCTAATAAGTAGATGCCTGTTCAATTAATACATGAGGTTATTTATAATCGACGAGATTCAATAACACCATCAACTTGCGACAGTTTCGCGATAATTCGTGATAAACCATCTAAATTATACAGCTCAAGTTCAAGCTCTACGGTGGCTGTTTGGCTTTTAACATCAGAAGATGAACTCATGGCCATCACATTGGATTTTTCTGCTGCAAGCACTGTGGTTAAATCTCGCAGTAAACCACTGCGATCATTGGCAAGGACTCTTACGCGGATACGATAACCACCAGAGTAGTTTTCCCCCCAAATGACATCCACGCTACGTTCAGGATGAGCGCGCATTAACTCTTTTACTTGCTCGCAATCACTGCGGTGCACAGAGATACCCCGTCCCATAGTAATATAGCCAAAAATCTCATCGCCAGGTACCGGTTGGCAACAACGTGCAATGTGGCTCATTAAATTACCCACACCATTGACTTCAACTTGGCCTTTACTCGATCTTTTAGGTTTATTTGACGCTTTCTTTATAATATCTTCAAGTAAGTCTTCGTCAGTGTCTTCTACCTTATGAATTAAGGTGTCAGTAAAGTTAACCACTTGATTTAAGCGTAAGTCTCCCCCACCGATGGCAGCCAGCATGTCATCCATTGAATTTAAATTAAAGCGCTCAACCGCCACGACTGCGTCTTTAACTTTTAAACCTACACGGGCTAATTCAGACTCAAGCATCTCTTTACCCGCGGCAATATTTTTATCGCGGTCTTGTTGTTTAAACCAATGTTGTATTTTTGAGCGCGAACGGGATGATTTTATATAACCTAAATTAAGATTAAGCCAGTCACGTTTAGGGTTTGGGGTTTTTGAGGTGATAATTTCAATACGCTCACCGGTTTCAACTTGGTAAGTGAATGGTACAATGCGGCCATCGACTTTGGCGCCAATGCACTTATGACCCACTTGTGAGTGAATATAGTAAGCAAAATCGAGCACAGTTGAGCCTAACGGTAAGTCGACGACTTCTCCGCTAGGGGTGAATACATACACTCGGTCTTCAAAGACTTGACTGCGGACTTCGTCAACCAAATTACCACTTTCGGCCACATCTTCTTGCCACTGTAAAATTTTACGCAGCCAATTAATTTTTTCTTCGTAACCCGTTTGTTTGGTGGTACTGGCACCTTCTTTGTATTTCCAATGCGCGGCGACCCCAAGTTCAGCGTCTTGATGCATCGCTTCGGTACGAATTTGAATTTCTACTGTTTTGCCTTCAGGCCCAACAACCACAGTATGAATAGATTGATAACCATTAGGTTTTGGATTGGCGACATAATCGTCAAACTCACGCGGAATATGATGCCAAAGGTCGTGTACAACCCCTAATGCACCATAGCAATCTTGTAATCTGTCGGTAACGATACGTACAGCTCGAACGTCAAAAAGCTCATCAAACTTAAGATCTTTGCCCTTCATTTTGCGCCAAATACTGTAAATGTGCTTAGGACGACCGTACACTTTAGCGCGAATATCATCACTGTCTAAACGCTGTTGCAACTGGGTCACAAATTTGTCGATAAACACTTCACGATCAACACGCTTGCCATCAAGTTGTTTGGCGATGTCTTTATAAACCGTTGGATGTAAATAGCGAAAAGAAATGTCCTCAAGTTCCCACTTAAGCTGGCCAATCCCCAAACGGTTTGCTAATGGTGCATAGATATCGGCAATTTCACGCGCTAACAACACCCGAGTTTCTTCATCGGAATTTTTTACCGCGCGCAGTAAACACACTCGTTCGGCTAATTTGATCACTACGGCGCGAACATCTTCAACCATTGCCAATAGCATTTTTCGAATATTGTCGATTTGCGGTTCAGCATCACGTGAGTTTTTACTGACTTTTAACGCCCCAATGGCATTCATGGTCACGACGCTGGCGACTAATTTGGCAAGATTATCACCGTATTGCGCTATAATTTGCTCTTCATTGAGAACGCCAGCATCCAGGAGCAAAAACAACACTGCGGCTTGCAGCGTTTCAATGTCCATATTCAGCGGCGCAAGAATTTCAATCATTTCACGTGCACGTGCCAGCAACTCGGTGTGAGCCAGTTTATTTTTAACCGGTAAGGCCTCAACATGCTGGATCAATTCCAATAAGGTTTGCGCGTCATCTTTATCGACAAGATAACGAGCCACCCATTCATCTAGATGGAATGCTTGCGTATTAAAATGTGCTTCGCGAACAGATACCATGAACCCTTCCTTAGCCGCATGACCGACTGATATTCAACCATAGCATCCACTCAAATCGGTGCAGACATGGTGTTAAAACAACTAAACGGCCTATCTTGAAAATCTACATTGTGTTGTCAATTCAATAGTGCTCAGTTGAACAAATTTTTAGCATACCTATCGTGTATGGCTAAAACTGATGTTTATTTATCTAATTCAAATAACACCATCGCTTCAATATGGTGTGTCTGCGGGAACATATCAACTAAACCCACTTGGGCAATACGATAACCATTGGCTAATAATACACTACTGTCGCGGGCTAAACTTGCTGGATTACATGAAACATAGACCACTTTTTTAGGTTGCATTTTCTGTAACCATTGTAAACTTTCAAAGGCTCCTGCTCGAGCAGGATCAAGCAACAGCTTATCAATTTTGCCTAACCAGGTTTGTGTCGATAAATCGGCACTCAAATCAGCATGATGAAAGGTGACATTATCTAACTGGTTATCAATAGCATTTTGTTTAGCTTGTTGCACCATTTCAGGTACACCTTCAACACCTATAACCTCTGCAGCTCGTCGAGCCAAGGGTAAACTGAAATTACCCACACCACAAAACAAGTCTAGAATACGCTCACCAGCCTGAGGGGCTAACCACTCAATGGCTTGATCCACCATGGCCTGATTAATAGCACCATTAACCTGAACAAAATTGCCTGGCGTGAACGAGCAGCGAACCGATTCCTGTGCAAGATGATAATAAGGTAACGCGACTACATCATCATTGGCTTGTGACAACGGATACAATTGCGTCAATTGACCAGCATCATCTTGCAATAATAAGTTAAGTTGATGTTTTTCAGCAAAGCCCGTTAACCAACGAATATCGGATGCTGGCAAGACTTTGGTGACTCTTAATACGGCAAAATTACCGTTATCGGCTTGGGTAAGTTCAACATGCCCTAAACTAGCCTTAGCTTTGAGTTGATTTAAATTAACCGCCAATGGGGTAATTAACGCGGATAAAGACTCTGCTAATACAGGGCACTGCTGAATAGAGACAATTTTATTGCTATTTGCTGCACGAAATCCAAGTTGTAGCCGCTGAGAATTTTTATCGAATAATGTTGCCAATCTGGCACGTCGACGGTAATGCCACGCCTCTCCCACTAAAGGTTCTGCGATGATATCGGCTTCAATGGTTTTAGCACTGGACAGCTTGCTGATGAGATCAACTAAACTAGTTTGCTTATAATCGCGTTGCACATTCGTGTCCATATGCTGTAAATCACAGCCGCCGCATTGATGATAATGAGGACAATGAGGGGTGATTCGATGAGCAGATGCCACATCAATAGCAATTAACTTGGCCTTAGCATAGCTTTTCTTTTGTTCCACAAATTGTACTGTGGCCGTCTCTCCTGGCAGCACACCAGGAATAAACACAATTTTACCTTGATGTTGCGCTATGCCCGCACCTAAATGGTCAAGTTGAGTCACGCTGAGGCTGAGCTTTGCTGATAATTGCTTAGATTTGTTCGGTTTTGCTTGGAAAAATTGTGCCATTTCGGCCTCAGGTATTGAATAAAAAACTAGTCAAGAGTGCGCCATATCTGGCAGTCTAGACGCAATATCAACGATTTAGTAATAGGGACACACCTAACTACCATGAAAAGTGCCAACAATATGACCAAATATAGCCTACGCTCTTGGGTTCTGGTACTTGCGTTAGCACCCACTATCGTAGTGGGTATTCTACTTGGAAGTTATTTCACGATAAACCGCTTTTATGAATTAGAACAAACCTTAATTGAAAAAGGCAGCAATATTGTTGAACCGTTAGCCATTGCCAGTGAATTTAGTATTATTAATCAAGATCGTGAATCCACTAAACGTATACTCGCCGCATCGCAAATTAACAACGCATCATTGATCCTCTCTATTGCGGTTTTTGATGCCGAAAACCAACTCTTTGTGACCTCGCACTACCACAAAGATTTTGAATCTATGCGCTACAAACAAGCTTTGGCAAACTTACTCGGGACAGAAAATGAAACAATTGGCGATACGTTAGTCATTCGTGTGCCAATAATATCTCATACTGGCTTAGAACCAAAACCGGTTGCCAGTATGAATCGCCCGAGTGATGGCAACATCGATAACAATTCCTCAGTCAATGATACCGTAGAGCCCATTTACAACAGTCAACAAGAGCGGATATTAGGATACATTTCAGTATTACTGAATAAGGAAAACGCCCTGCTCGAGCAACATCGAGCGGCAATCGCCGCGTTTATTATCGTATTAATTGGCGTACAATTTAACCTGTTTTTTACCTTTCGCTTAGTCAAACACGTTAACTACCCGTGCGACCTGAGGTCGTATGAAGCGCTGTTCACCGCGATAAGAGTGAACCATCTGTATCACCAGATGCCCCTAA
>NZ_JBEOPO010000061.1:0-15424 GCF_040310145.1 Shewanella sp. S1-49-MNA-CIBAN-0167
GTGTACGAGCCATCAGCGTTAAGAACTAAAACACCGTCATCCAGAGTCACTTCGGTACCGGCAGAATAAGTCTGGCCGTCAACTTCAAAGCTCACTACGCTTAAATCTGAATCAACATCGCTGTCGTTATCTAATACGTTTCCGGTGGCGGCAGTATCTTCTGCAACGCTATTGCTGTCATTAACAAGTACAGACGCATCATCAACAGGCGTAACTTCAATCGTTAGTGTCGCGGTAACACCAGTATTGGTGGTATAGGTGATGACAGGGACTTGGCCATTCCAATTTTCATTTGGCGTGAACGTGTACGAGCCATCAGCGTTAAGAACTAAAACACCGTCATCCAGAGTCACTTCGGTACCGGCAGAATAAGTCTGGCCGTCAACTTCAAAGCTCACTACGCTTAAATCTGAATCAACATCGCTGTCGTTATCTAATACGTTTCCGGTGGCGGCAGTATCTTCTGCAACGCTATTGCTGTCATTAACAAGTACAGACGCATCATCAACAGGCGTAACTTCAATCGTTAGTGTCGCGGTAATGCCAGTATTGGTGGTATAGGTAATAACCGGAACTTGACCATTCCAATCTTCATTAGGAGCAAAAGTAAAAGAACCATCAGGATTGATAACGAGCACGCCACCTTCAAGCTCGATTTCTGTACCTGCAGGATAGGTTTGACCATCTACTTCAAAACTGACTACGCTTAAATCTGAATCAACATCGCTGTCGTTATCGAGTACATTGCCAGAAGCAACTTGATCTTCGTTAACTGTAATGACGTCATTTAATAAAATCGATGGGGAATCATTTTCAATAACAATTTCTTCTTGAGTCACTGCTGTTGGGGCAGCAGTTTGTCCTGTCGTGTCGTAGCCTGCATTTGCAATTGTCTCGCCAGCATCTCGTGTTACAGCAACATAACCAGAATCACCTTGGTTGACAGTTGGGGTGCCAGCGGCAGTTTCTGGTAAATCTTCAGTTGGGTCTTCGCCAGATGCAATCAATGCCTGTAAGGCTTCTATTTCATCCAAAGATTGTTGATCTGCTGCTTGTCCAACAATCGCATCATTATTAGTATCAGCTGGTGTTATGAGTGATTCATCATTAGGAGTATTAGCACTATTAAAAATAGTACCGTCATCAAAAGTTATAACAAAACCAAGCTCATCACTGCTAGCGACTATTGCGCCTGCCGGAGCTGTCTGACCAAGTTGTAGTTCCTTGGTTTCATTGTTAATAGTTATTGTCACCGAACCTTCTGAAGCAGAAAGTATTCCATTCTTTGATGTAGTCATCGATCCCATTTGAAGCTCCCAACAGCTTTGATACACTTAAGATATTAATAGGTTAATATGCAAAGTATCTGCGTATTAACCTATCAGTATTAACATTAAAATAAATTTAGAAACAATCTACTAAGAATAATATCATTGGTTGCTAAAATAGTCAATTTTTTGACGTTTAATAGATTGTTAACTAAGGTGTTGAATTTGATATATAAAGATATTATTATGATGTCTATTCTAACCATGTTGTACGTTTTAAGTCACGATAAGTTCACTATTTTGGATTAACTCTTCTGTCTATATATCGGCCTAATAAACAAAAAGTTAACAAATTTAACAAAAAAAGCCTGCAAATTGCAGGCTTTAAGTGTGTACCAAATAATAAAATCACTGTTTACATGATATTAGCCGCGTTGCGATAGCTATGGGCCGCAGTAGAGTTTTCACCCAACTGTTCTTGTGCTTGCGCCAACGCGAGCCATGATTGATGAGTGGGTGCTATGCGACATACGTTTTGCCAATGAATTTTGGCTTGTTTAGTGTCACGACTTTGAATGGCAAGTTTTGCTAGGCACATTTGATAGTCAGCATCATTTTCATGAGAGGTTTCTAATCGGCCGAGTAATTTTCGTATATCTTGATCTTGTGCACTAATTAAATCTGGTATTGCCGAAAATAAAGCCGCCGATGGCGAAGCGTTAACTTGTTTATGAATTAACTTTATCGCTTGTTCTTTGTGACCATACTGAATAAGGCCATGAGCATAAGCTAATATTAATTCATCTTGTTTACGTTCTGACTTATTTAACCAATGCCAACATTTATTCAACTCTGCTTCAGAGGTTTTTGCTGCATTCAACATTAAAATATTGTTCGTTTTAGTGTTTAATTGACTCCACTCCGTTTCAGCTAACAATTGGCGCTTTTTCAAAATAGGTAACAGCAACTTTAATGCCTGCCAATCCTGTTGCTGTAGATATAATTCTTGAGCCAGTTTCAACACTGGGGCACTGCTTTTACTTGTGGGGCTGAGTGTATCTAGTATTGCACGGGCTTTAACGAATTCACCCTGCTTGATTAAATAACGAGTACGCGAAGTATATACCGCCGTTTTTGCGATAGGGTGGACCTCTGCTTGAGTTAAATAATGATCCCGCGCGGTGATATCACCTTGATAGTGTGCTGCTCTGGCCGCTGCAAATAAGTTTAATACTGGAATTTCACCTTTTTCAGCACCTTTAGCCATGGCTCGTTCTGCCGCTGGCCAATCTTCTTCTGCCAGTGCTAAAGCGCCGATTAAAGTATGTTTTTTAGCCGCTTTTCTTCGCCATTCTTCTGGAAGATATCGGCTGCTTAGTACGATATTTAATAGAAGGACGATTAACCACTCGAGTAATTGCAGCGCAAAATAAAATACAATTAATCCAATCACTCCTACTACTAAACTGGTTTCGACTTGGTAGTCGCCAATCGCGATATACACGTAACCACTTTGCCCAACAATAAGTGGACTGAGACACAGTCCAATTAAAATGAGCACCACATAAACTAGCGTCTTAATCATTGTGCAGGCTCCTCAGTAGGCATAATCTCACCATAGATAACGAGTTGCTGCAGTAGTGGCGATGCTTGAAATTTATTGAGTGTAATTTTGTCAATCTTAACCTTGGCAAGTTTATCTAAAGACTTAATCGTTGCTTTGGTCTTTGGATCCCTTAAATCAAAGTACTGTTGTAACCACTTGTCTGCTAAAGAAATAGACTGTTGATAATTCACTTGATCAAAACGGTACAATGCTAATTGTGCTTGCAGTAATTTGTTGCGAATGTTTTCGACCAAATACCACTGTTGATCCGGTGACAATAGCGGTTCTAAATCAGTAGTACGTTTACGGATAGTGATGAAGCCATCAGTTAAATCATGCCAAGTACGGGCCAGGTTCTGTTGCCAGTCGTCAATTGAGTCCGTTACTGGAGGGGTATTTTTGGTTGCAGCAAAATTTTCATCAACACGATTTAACGTTAATTGTGTTAAGCCATCGATAAGGATATCTAGGTCAAAAATAGTATTGGTTACGTCTGTGGTTTTTAATGCTTTAACGTTGGTGATGTCATCAGCTAAGGCCTTACGCAGAGATGTTAATGCAGGATCTTTCATGGCGCTGATGCGCTCATCTGCTGACTGTAATAAACCAATTGCAGTTTGTGGATCATTTTCTAACCACAGCTTTCGGCCCGCCATGCGCACTAGGTATTCCGCTTCTGATGCCATCCAATGGTTAGGACTGCGCTGGGCAATAATGGCGACGCGTTCTTGCAATTGTTTAGTTGATTGCTGCAGATCGGCCAACTTCGCATAAGCTTTGGTATCGTTTGACTGTTGTTGATCTAGTGTACCAATGCGCTTATTGGTTGCCATTGTCGTTTGTTGTAATTCATCTTTTAACGATTTATTTTGTGTTACTTGCTCAGTGAGACTTTGTTCCAACTGAGCTTGGTCATTGCCTTGTTGATCAAGCTGCAAATAGAGCCAATAACAAGCTGCGATAGCAATTATTGCCACGATTAAACTGAACAAGACTCCAAGGCGGATCCACCAAGAGCTAGGTTTAGCTTTGCGTCGGCTCTTATTTACAGGAGAATTTACAGGAGAATTCACAGAGGATTTTGCAGAGGGATTAGACTGATTATTATTGGTTTTGCTGTCAGCAGACTGCTGGCTGGTCGCATTGCCTTTTTTGGCCTGTGCCGGATTGTCCGTTGGACTTGGCGCAGGAGACATAACGTTCTCATCCTTGTGTGCTGGCGAGTTTGGATCTTTTTTATTGTTTTCCATGAACAGTCCTTGAAAGCAAAAATATAACCAATAAAAGCAATATTAATAAATGCGTGTCGATGCAACATAACAATACAAGAACAAATTATAAAGCAAGACTCGTTAGTATAGCTTGAGTATTGGCTCCATTTGCATTGGTAATATGGCTCAATCCCATTGCTTTAGCTTGTAACTCGACGCGATTACTGGGGACTATGATATGACATGCACGTAACCATGCAAATAATTCTTTTGGTACAAGCTCGATTAAATTGGATAATATTTCACCACTGGTAATCACAATGGTATCTATCCCAAACGATTTCCAGTGTTGAGTTATCTCTTTGCCGTCAAGTTTTGGTAGCGCGCGTTGGTAGACCTGCCAGTAGCTCACATTGGCGCCACGTAGTTGTAACTGTTCAGCGAGTGTTTCTCGTCCGCCTAAGCCTCGAACAATAATAAATGATTGTTTTTCGACATGCTGTAATTGGGGTTGTGACAATAAACCTTCGCTATCTTGACTGTCTTCTGGCGAGCTAACGGCATGGATATTATATTGGGCTAGGCTATCAGCCGTTGCTTGACCGACAGCAAAATAACGGCAATATGAGGGGAAATTGTTGTGGAGTTTTTTTGCGGCAAAATCGACGGCATTGGTACTAATAAATAATAAATTATCAGTTTGGTCTAGTACGGCGTTAGTAATCGATTCGTTTGTATCAATGATCGCTAAAAGTGGAGTAACAAGATAAGCAACATCTCGACGTGAGAGTTGCTCCTCCATTGCTAGATTGCGCCCGAGTGGGCGCGTTAACAAGACTTTCATCGTCTGTTATCTTGATGACAAAATATTAACGGCCATACACAGCATCTAAAATAGTTTTAGCGCCGCGACTGATTAAATCTTCTGCAAGAGATTTACCAAGAGCTATACCATCCTGCTTAGCGCCCGATACTGTGCCATGGACTATTTGGCTACCATCAGGATTACCGACTAAACCTCGTAAGGTTAAGGTATCACCGTTAATTTCAGCAAAAGCACCAATAGGGACTTGGCATCCGCCTTCTAAACGGGAATTCATTGCTCTTTCAGCAAGCACTCTATAACGGGTTTCTAAATGTTCAAGTGGCGCTAATAATGCCTTAACGCGCTCATCATCGGTACGGCACTCAATACCCACCGCACCTTGGCCATTAGCTGGAAGTGACTCTTCGGCAGAGATAAAACCTGCAATACGGTCATTCAATTTTAAGCGTATTAATCCTGCAGCTGCCAAGATAATGGCTGCGTAATCACCGCTGTCGAGCTTGGCTAAACGGGTGCCAACATTACCGCGTAAATCTTTGATCACTAAATCAGGGCGAGCGGCTCTAATTTGGCACTGTCGGCGTAAACTTGATGTGCCTACCACCGCGCCCTGAGGCAATTCGCTGATAGATTTATAATTATTTGATACAAAAGCATCGCGTGGATCTTCACGTTCGCAAATAACTTGAAGCCCTAACCCTTCTGGAAAGTCTACCGGCAAGTCTTTCATTGAATGCACTGCAATATCGGCACGATGCTCAAGCATGGCAACTTCAAGCTCTTTGACAAACAGTCCTTTGCCACCGATTTTAGCCAACGGAGTATCTAAAATGACATCACCTTTGGTGCTCATTGGCAATAGTTCAACGGTTAATCCAGTGTGAATGCGTTCAAGTTCAGCTTTGACAAATTCAGCTTGCCACATTGCCAGTGGACTTTTACGTGTTGCGATACGAATTATATTTTCAGACATTGTAGTAGATCCATCAGATAGCCTCATTGAGGTAATGCTATCATTGCTCAAGCGATGATGTAACAAATCGATGGCAATTGTTTGAAGTCTGTAGAGCTTATTCTGGGCCTAGATCCTCGATTAACTTCTGGCGAAACTAAAAAAGTGCTACCATTGTCACTGTTTTGGCGAAAACATGAGGTTAGTTGGTTTTATTGGTGGTAATTGTAATAATAAATTAGTTTCTTATAATTATTTGTTATTAACGGTTTGTTTTTAAGCGTTTGTATTAGCCAAAGTATAAAGGATGTGAGTCTTGACCGATAAAACGGCATATTATCAAAAGGATCTAGCTGAGAAACTAAATAGCATCAGATTGACTAGAGTGCTTAATGTGTTGCCTGATTTACAGCAACATTTATTTCATCTCATCCCATTTTTAATTCAATATAATCAAATAGATGTTTCTGACATTATTGATCCTAAGACGCCGTGTGGAATACACAATTTTATATTGTCAGACGCGATGATTTCAGCATGTGATGCCTTGAGTTTACCTATTTCGGAGGCTATTGATTCAAGTGCTACGGCTTTTGAAGGCATATATGCCATGGGTAGCACTGCCAGTTTTGGACAAAACCCGCAAAGTGATATAGATATCTGGTTGGTTTACAACAGTAATCTTACCCAAGACCAGCTTAACTTAATCGAATATAAGAACAAACTCATTACTGACTGGTTTGCCGGTTTTGAGTTTGAAGTTAACTTTTATCTTGTGCATCCCATGCAATTTAGAGAATGCAGCGCATTTGATAATTGCCAGTCAGTAGGCATAGAACACAGTGGTAGTAGCCAACATTGGCTATTGTTAGAAGAGTTTTACCGCTCTCACATTCGACTCGCAGGCAAAGTTGTCGCTTGGTGGCCCGATGCAGATAGTCAAGATACTGAATCTGATCCTAACTTACTGTATCTTGGCGATATCAACTCTCTGCCAGCAGCAGAGTATTTTGGCGCCTCATTATGGCAGCTTTATAAGGGCTTAAATAACCCCCATAAAGCCTTGTTAAAAGTATTATTACTGGAAACATATGCTTCGGAATATCCCCATACCACGCTAATAAGCCAACAAATTTGGCAATATTGTCAACAACAAGATTTTAGTGTTGAAAATGATGCCTATTTACTGCTTTATCAACGTATTGAAGCCTACTTGATTGCTCAGGGAGATAGTAATCGTTTAGAAATTGTCAGACGTTGTTTTTACTTAAAGTCTGGTGTCACGTTATCGTGTTTATCACCTCATAGTGCGATAGACTGGCGGGTTGAAAAAATTAACAGTCTGGTTAAGCAATGGGCATGGAGCCATGAGCTAGTTACCACATTGGATAATAGCCCTTATTGGCATGCCGGCCAGTTAAAATGGTTCAATCAGCAGCTCAGTGAACTTTTATTAGTCAGTTACAAAAATCTATTAAAGTTTGCCTCGAAACAAACGCTAAGTGAACGTATGCGGGTTGAAGAACTCGGCTTGTTGGCGCGTAAATTACACACTTATTTTAGTGATGATGACCATTTGTTACAGCCTCTGAATCGTTTATGGAGTTTATCGACCGCGGAAAAGTCGTTGACGATCCGCCATTGTTTAAAGACATCACGATTTTATTTATATCGCCAACCTTATGACGAGCTGGCTCAGTTTCAAGTCGATACTCGTTATCAACAAAACGCTTTCGATAATCATGCGATACACGATGCTGACAATATATGCAGCCTAGTTGCGTGGTCAGTGATGAATGGACTGGCAACTTCAGAGACTCATTGGTTTCAAGTGGGGCGCAATAAAATGCGCGCTGACAAGCTAGGTTACCTTTCGCGTAAATTGATCCCTATCATGCATCATGTGCCCACGGTGTCTAAGCGCGATTTATGTGAGCCATGGTTTTATCAAAAAATTGTGTTTATTGCGAATATGGATGGTGATCCGACGACTCAATGGTATGGACCAGAATCGATGCTGGATCATGCAAATGCCACTGTTTTATCGCTAGGTCAAACTAAACAGAATATGTTGTCATCAGTTGCAATCGTGTGCTTAGACAGTTGGGGTGAATGGCAATGTCATCGTTTTAACGGTCACACCGCATTACTTGAAGCGATTTCATTTATTATATTGGGATTAAAGCGTTCGAATGAACAAGTTGATTTATCGATTATTAGTTGCTCCGCCAAGTTAAAGCAACAGATTTTCAATCAGCTCAAAACACTGCTGTTACGTTGTTATGGTTTAATGAAGAAGGCGGATCAGACGAATACATTGATGCATTCAATAACGATTGGTGATCAACGATACCGTCTGTATTTTAATTCCTTAGGGATGATGTATCGTAAACGTGACTTGATGGCTCATAAAAAGAGTGATGAAACTTATGTGTTGCCGCGGCCTGATTTAGCGGATGATCCTCATTCGAGTGCGCCATCGGTGATCTACCAATATACAGTGATGGGTGCGAAACAGTACTTTTTACATAAACGTAATCAAATGCTGGATGTGTATATCGCGGATGAAATTAATCAGCTTGAGCATTTACAATATCAACATACTAACATCAATGATTTTGTTGCCCAAGAAAGTCACTTATACGTATTTGACGAGAAAAAACAACGACATCCTGTTTTTAATATGCCGCAGTTTTTCCAACTTGTACGCATAGAAGGTGAATTAACCGTTATGCCCTTTGGTTTGTCAAAAGATGAGATGGGCTCAGCATTTTAAGCATAAGCCCAATCTCAATCACTATTTAATAACTCACTCAATCTCTATCACAAACTCAAACACTGGGACATTTATGGGTTTATCTTGAGCACAATACCGCTTTGCTTGTTAATTGCGTCAATCACGAAAGGCATAAATTCCAATCCATTACGGGTATCTAACCATTTTTCGTCATTATAATTAAAGTGATAGCCACCAGATTTCGTGGCTAGCCAAATTTCATGAAGCGGTTCTTGTTTATTGATGACGATTTGCGAACCATCTTCAAAAGCCAGCTGCAAAACATTGCCGCTTGCATTGATATCGACATCGGCATCTTGCTCGTCAATTGCTTTTTCTACCGCGTTTTCTATCTCGGCAAACATTTCATCGGCTAATCGATGAAATTCAGTATCTGTAATAGCCATGTATTTCTATCCTTTGCTTTCTGCGTTATGAATGCGATTATAAGTCCATTATTAACTAGATGCACAGATGTTGAGAAAAATGAGACTGCTTTTATTTATTATGCTTGCTAGCCTATTCGTAACCGCATGTGGTCAAAAAGGGGTTTTGTACAAAACACCTGAGCCAGTGGTCAATAAAGTCGCCCCAAAATCTGCCAGCACAGATGTGCTAAAGCAAACAGAGGAACTCGACTCTCCATCCTCAATTTCACAACAAGAATAGCATTTATAAGGGACCGTATTTTGGATTACTTTTCTTATCAAAATAATTCACTATTCGCAGAAGACTGCGATGTAGCTAAATTGGCCAAGATTCACGGCACGCCGCTGTACATATATTCTCGTGCCACGTTAGAGCGTCATTGGCATGCCTTTAATAATGCCGTTGCTGATCATCCTCATCTTATTTGCTATGCAGTGAAAGCCAATTCAAATCTTGCGGTATTAAATGTATTGGCCCGTTTAGGCAGTGGTTTTGATATTGTCTCTGGCGGTGAGCTCTCGCGTGTACTGCAAGCGGGCGGCGATCCTAACAAAGTGGTTTTTTCTGGTGTGGGCAAAACCGTTGCCGAAATGGAGCAAGCTCTCAACATCGGAATTTACTGTTTTAATGTTGAGTCGAGTGCCGAACTTGAACAGCTGAATGATGTTGCCGGGCGCTTAGGTAAAGTGGCACCTGTTTCGTTGCGGATTAATCCTGATGTTGATGCCGGTACTCATCCTTATATTTCGACAGGTCTTAAAGAAAATAAATTTGGCATCGCAATGGATGAAGCCGAAGTGGTTTTTGCCCGTGCGGCTCAATTAGCTCATTTACATGTTAAAGGGGTTGATTGTCATATTGGTTCTCAGCTCACTGAAATAAAACCTTTCTTAGATGCGATGGATCGCATGCTTGCGTTGATAGACCGTTTAGGTGAGCTAGGTATTGAGATAAAACATTTTGATGTAGGTGGCGGCTTAGGCGTGACTTATAACGCTGAAACCCCGCCACATCCCGATGCTTATGCTGCAGCATTACTTGAACGATTAAATGGACGTAAGTTAACGTTAATTTTTGAACCGGGTCGTGCGATTGCGGCTAACGCAGGTATTTTCGTCACTCAAGTGCTTTATCTAAAAGAAAATAGCGATAAGCGTTTTGCGATTGTCGATGGGGCAATGAATGATCTTATTCGTCCATCACTTTACAGCGCATGGCAAAATATTATTCCGGTACAACAAAATGATGCGCCAACGTTTGCTTATGATATCGTAGGCCCAGTGTGTGAGACCGGTGACTTTTTGGGTAAAGACAGGCAGTTAGCGGTAAAAGCGGGTGACTTCTTAGCGGTTCGTTCTAGTGGCGCTTATGGTTTTGCGATGGCCTCAAATTATAATTCTCGCCCAAGAGTCGCTGAAATTATGGTTGATGGTGGTGATGATTTTGTTGTTCGTCAGCGCGAAACGCTACAACAACTTTGGCAAGGCGAACATTTATTGCCATAGGCAGTAAGCTAGCGGCATAACGTTTTATAAGGAAACTTTTGTGATCCATTTCACTAAGATGCACGGACTGGGTAATGACTTTATGGTTGTTGATGGCGTAACACAAAATGTGTTTTTTTCGCCTGAGCAAATTCGCCGTCTTGCAGATCGCAATTTTGGGATTGGTTTTGATCAACTACTGTTGGTCGAGCCGCCCTATGATCCTGATTTAGATTTTCATTATCGCATCTTTAATGCCGATGGCAGTGAAGTTGAACAGTGTGGCAACGGTGCTCGCTGTTTTGCTCGTTTTGTTCGAAATAAAGGCTTAACCCAAAAAAATAAAATTCGCGTGAGTACTAATTCAGGCAAAATCACTTTACGGATTGAGCGTGATGGTAACGTGACAGTCAATATGGGCGTACCTGTTATCGAGCCAAGCCAAATTCCGTTTAAAGCCAAAAAAAGCGAAAAAACATACTTACTACAAACCTCAATGCAAACTTACTTATGTGGCGCTATTTCAATTGGTAATCCACACTGTGTCATCGACGTCGAAGATGTGCAAACCGTGGCCGTTGATGAAATTGGTAGTATGTTAACCCGTCATGAGCGCTTTCCTAAAGGCGTGAATGTGGGCTTTATGCAAGTCATTACCCCTGGACATATTAAATTACGGGTATATGAGCGTGGTGTGGCAGAGACGTTAGCTTGTGGTACAGGAGCCTGTGCCGCTGCAGCGGTTGGGCAATTACAAGGTAAGCTTGATAAGCAGGTGAGAGTTGACTTACCTGGTGGTAGTTTAGTGATCAATTGGGACGGTGAGGGTAAACCTCTGTGGATGACTGGACCGGCTGAACACGTATATGACGGACAAATACAATTATGAGTGACATTACCACTGAAGCCAGTTTAACCAATGAGGCCACTGACGATACTGTTAGCAGCGCTCAAGCAAAAGATATTAATTCAATTGGCCAAGATCTTGGTGCCGATATGATGGTGAGTATGCAGCAAGCGCCGTTTGATGACATGTTGATCCGCGAATACTTATTGGATAATCCTGACTTTTTTAATCGCTATCCTGAGCTGTTAGTCGCCATGCGTATACCGCATACTGAACGCGGCGCGGTATCATTAGTTGAACGCCGCCAAGAGCTATTGCGTCAACGAGTGGGTCAGCTCGAAGAAGAAATTACTTCGCTAATGAATATTGCGACTCATAACGAGAGAATATTTAAATTTAATACTGAGTTATCGTTTAAAATGCTTGCGAGCCAAGACTTGGGTGAGCTGCGCCTAGTGCTGTCAGAGGGGTTAAAAACCGAGTTTGGCTTTAGTCATGTCAGGTTGATTACTGTGCACGATATCGACAGTGAATTAGCTAAGATTTGGCGTCATCGAGTCCAAAACGGTTATTACTTTGGCCGGTTAACCCAGTCAGAATCTAAACGTTTGTTTGGTAGCGAAGTCGGCTCTGTGGCATTAACTAAATTATCTGATGAAAATGGCCAGGTGATATTTGCCATCGCAAGTAAAAATCCAACCCATTTTCATCCCGACATGGATTCGTTGTTATTTAGCCAATTGCGTCGTTTGCTGGACCATATGTTGCCGCAACTGTAATCGTTAATGCCAAGTGTATTGTTTAGGATACACGGATTAGGTCAATCGTTTGTAACCACTTAGTAGCCATTCTAATTTGAGATGTTGGTATCAAAATGTAATCTAAATGCTCAGTACTAAGTCATTTATGCTTAGTTCAAGGCAAAAAAGCGTAGTTTAGTGTGTTAAACGAGCATTTTTCAACAATGAAATAGGCTTAAATGGCGACGGCCTGAGTCGTTACAATCTGGGAGTACCTTGATGAAGCCAACAGACTGGCAAACGATATTTAGCCAACATTTGACCTCAGAAAGACAGCTTTCAGCCTATACCGTGCGTAACTATATGTTTGAACTGCGTCGAGTTGAAGCCATCTTAACGGAACCAACCAACCTCATAGATGCCACTCGTGAACAACTGCAATCTGTACTGGCAAGGTTACATCGTAAAGGATTGAGTCCTCGATCCTTGTCTTTGTGTTTGTCTGCCTTAAAACAGTTTTTTGATTTTTTATTGCGCGAAGGTGCCGTAACGGTAAACCCAGCACAGACATTAAGTGCGCCAAAACAAAATAAACCCTTACCAAAAAATATGGATGTGGATGCCGTTAGTCATTTATTGTCCATAGCGGGCGATGATCCTTTGAGTTTGCGTGACAAAGCCATTATGGAATTATTTTATTCAAGTGGCTTACGTTTAGCCGAGCTAGCCAGCTTAGATCGCGCTGACATCAAGTTTGATCAACGTGAAGTTAAAGTCATGGGTAAGGGCAGTAAACAGCGTGTTGTGCCTATTGGTAAGCTAGCCTTACAGGCATTGACCGCTTGGCTGAATTGCCGTAATCAACTACCTTGCGCTGAAGTCGGAGAGGCGTTATTTGTCAGCAGTCAAGGCAAACGATTGTCTCATCGTAGTATTCAAGCGCGTATGGCTAAGTGGGGACAAGAGCAAGCCATGGCGGTCAAAGTTCATCCGCATAAGTTGCGCCATTCGTTTGCAACCCATATGCTTGAATCAAGCCAAGATTTACGTGCCGTACAAGAATTACTCGGTCATGCTAACTTATCGACGACACAAATTTATACCAGTTTAGACTTTCAACACCTTGCCAAAGTGTACGATAACGCGCATCCAAGAGCGAAAAAAGACAGGGGGAAATAATGATATCGCCATTGCCTAAAGCTTCAATAATCCAATATCAGCGTCTACAAACGTTTAGCGCGATTAGTTTTGACTTAGACGACACGCTGTACAATAACCTTCCTTATGTAATGCATGCCAGTGAGCAACTGTTTTGGTTCATTAATCAAACCTATCCCGCTACAACAGCATGGAATGTCGATCAATGGCAGCAACTCAAACATGCGCTGTTTACGCTACACCCAGAGTTAGCTCATGATACCAGTGCCGCCCGCTATGCCATGTTGCACCAAGGTCTTTTACACTTTAATTATAGCGAAGTTGAAGCCAGTAAAGGGGCACAAGATGGGATGACCTGTTTTCATCATCATCGTAGTAATTTTACCATTGATAATAATGTGATGCAGCTGCTAGAACGTCTCAGTCAACGCTACCGACTTATCGGTATCACCAATGGTAATGTCGACACCCAACGTATTGGGTTAGATAAGGTGATGCAATTTGTATTACACCCAGGTCATGGTGTTAAAATGAAACCTGCAGCCGACATGTTTACCCTCGCTTGCCGCCAGTTAGATATTAGGCCGTCGGCGTTATTGCATGTGGGCGATCATCCGCTGTCCGATATTGCTGGGGCGAAAATGGCGGGCTGCCAAAGTGTCTGGTTAAATCCATGTATGCAGCAACGGCATAAAAAAGCACAACCGGTATTACCGCATATTGAAATCAACCAATTGGATTTACTGCTCGAGTTACTTTAGCGCGGATTTAGCCTTTTAGGTCGATACCTGCTTTAAGGCTCATTTGTTCCACTTGCTCGCGGCTAGCATGCATATCAGCATCACCTACACGAAAGTAGGTGCCGCTATAAGGATCGGTGCCGACGTAGATAGGTCTTATTTTTACGTCGACGCAGGGTACATGGATGCGAATAAGCTTTTTAGACATGATTTCGATAATTTGCACATCAGTCGGCGCTAAAATATTGTGACTGATTTTTTTCGGATTTTGTAAAATTGTCCAAATTTCACTGAGCATCGGCATCGGATTAACAATCCCTTCAATCGTAAAATCACCATGCTGTTCTTTTACGCCTAAAATAATTTCACCGCCTAAGGTATTGGCAAAAGCGCTGTAACTTTCCCACATGCCTTCGGGCAAAGTACCCTTGCCGTCTCGTCCACCCGCTAACTTAAACTCTACTTGGGCAGACTCATGTAAATTGGCGATGTCGTCTAGGGCAAATGTTGGGTAATGATGAGGGGACATACTGACTCCATAATATTGCTGGCAATGTTACTGTATGAAGTTTCGCTAAAAAAAGGAAGCAAATCCGCTTGGGTTAAGTCGGCGTTGCTTCTCAAGAAGGGGATTTGAGCAAATTATAGCGCTAATGTTTTGGGGAACAATAGGGTGTTTTCAACATCAATATGAGTTTGTAAGTCGGCATCAAATTCAGCCAAGGTGCGATAACATGCTTGCCATGTGTGGCAAACGCCTGCAGGAATAGTGTAGTCATTGGTTAAGCGTCGAATAGTATGAAGCATGAGGTCGGCATTATCATGCTCGTGCAACATCATGTTAATCGGGTTGCCAATATGGCCAAAACAGCCATTGACAGGCTGACCTAAGCTGAGGGATTTAATCGCTGGAAACAGGATCTGTTCTTCTTTCATCAAGTGGGGCATTAATTCATCAATTAACTCGCGTACACATTGCGCCAATGGTTTGATCTCATCATGATCATCACCATGAGCACGAAGCATTTTTTCGGTGTACTCAATCAATAATGGCGCTGTTTCACGGATATACCTATGGTGAGTCGCTTCAATATGATCGATTAAATCAACCAGCGATAATAGTGATAACTGTTCAGTTGTTTGCGGTGTTGACATGAGCCACTCCAAAGATGCACATAATTTACATGTATATTATGTGCATCTTTGAATGGCTTCAATTTACTCGCAATGGTTTTGTTAGCTGGTTCACATATTCGGTGCCAATTTATATATTATTGAGTAGACGATTCAGCGCTATTTAATCTGGTTGCACTAGGGGCTGTTGATCTTTCACATTGGCAGCCAAATTATAGAGCAAGCTAGAGCCAGCAGGCTTTCAAAATTAATT
>NZ_JBEOPO010000062.1:0-14679 GCF_040310145.1 Shewanella sp. S1-49-MNA-CIBAN-0167
ACCTAACAGATTGTTAAATTTGGCAATCATTCACACGCCAATACATTCTTACTGAGCCAACTGCATAGGCATGTTAATTAATGACTTGCGCTCATTGATTAGTTTACGAAGCTCTTTACGTTGCTTAGGCTCTATCTCTTCATCAGCAAGCTGTGTAACAGCGCTTTGTTGTTCTGCAATAACCGATAAAAGCTGTTTGTCTAACTCAAGAAATGCCTCTACGTATTCTTTTGGCGCTTTTAATGATTTGGCTAATGACATCACCCGATACTTAAGTTGAGTTTCAAACTGCTCAGCTTTTTGGCTCACAATATTACTTGATAAGGTGTCCAGCAAAGCGTTTGAAACCACCGACTCTCGGCGGCTAAATCGGACTACATCAAGAGAAGTGTTCAAACGGTTACAGTGTTTACGGATACGTTCCGCGGCAGTATTCACTGCCTCGTGCGACTGACTTACCAACAAAATTCGTTCAGCGCCTACTTTCTCAAGTAAATAATGCACAAAGGCAGCAATAAACTCAGTTTTACCTGTACCAGGTGGACCTTGTAACATCGACAATGGCCCATGTTGCAGCAACTGTTGAAACGCAATGCGCTGTTTATCATTTAACGTAATCACATTGCCATTGTCATCAACCCGATCATATTCAGCAAAGTCTTCATCTGTGACTTGGTGACCATAATCTATCGGGTCTAATTTACAGTCAGGCTCAAAGTAATCGACTAAATTCTCGATAACAGAATCTTGCTCTATTATCCGAGTGACGGCATTTTTACGTTTGTTGAATGATGACTTGTCAGCTTTACTACGAAAGAAAATAGTATCGCCTTCTTTCAACTTAGTTGCCCGACTTGTAGAGCGCGAAAGCACAATTTTGTTTAAACCAGACCGCGCTAAATTGACCTCGCCTATAAAAAAGTCTTTCTCACCATCAACAATAATCGCCTCAACTTGATCCTTAGCGGTAAACGAATCAAGTACATCCTTTTCGGCTTCATATGAAAGCAGCAGGCTGTCTTTATAATTGCTAGGCTCGTCCGTTAACTCAACAAACGGATGCGACTCTGTCTCGGTATGTAATATCGCATTCCATAAATCGCGAGTCGAAATAGGCTTTACCTTGCTATCGACATCATCAACATTTGATTCTGTAACTATTTCAAGATTGCCATTGCTGGCAGTGGCCTTAGATTCATTGCGTTTAAGGTAAAACTGCTTAACTGCATTTTCAAAACTATATAACTGTTTAACACGCCGAGTTAAGTTAAGCAGATTACTCGCTCGCCCTTGCGTAATATGCAGGGCAAACGGGACCTCGATAACGGCTTTATCAATATCGCGATTAGAGATGCTATTAAGCCTGATAGGTCGCAACCCATGTTCAAATTCAAATTGCGCGCTATTAAAAAACAACTTTTGTACACCACCAAGACCACTAAAACTAATCAGTAATCCGTCTCCTCTAGTATTTTCTTCAAGTAACACATACAGCTTGCCATTGTCAGGATAAATAGTTAAAGGCTCAAAGGTTTCTCTTGGACTACCTATTTCGATGTGAATTGTCTCAATAGTCGGTGTTTGACTGCTTTGCGGATTAAATACTGCTTCTTTAAAGCGAGTTAACTCCTTAAATCCGTAATCGACATCGTTAAACTCTTCCACTATCGCCGTTGCAATAGCACTGGACTGCTCAAGTCCACTTGACCATTCAATCCCCAAAAGTTCTGCGCTGATTTTCATCACCGCATAATTGTCGCGCTCAAATGCTGTACAGTTTTCAGCGTCCAATTGGCTGTATGCTTCGTTATAAACATCTTCAGCATCATGATGAAAATCAAGCATATCAATAATGAAAACGTCACCGTTTTCATCAATAATCACATTATCTGGCTTTAAATCACCATGGGCAAAACCCAATGAGTGCAAATGCATAACATGTGAAATTAAGCTTTTTATAATCTCTTCTTTGCGGTTATACATGGCAAAAGGGTTTAAATGCTCGCCATCTATCCATTCGCTTACTACATACAAAGCACTGTCGCGTGACGTTATGCCAACATCAACAATTTTAGGCATAAAGCTCAACGCTAAGCTTTGTAATTTCTCAACGCGCTCTAGAAAATACAATGCACGAAGCCCAAGGCCAGCAGTAACTTCCGATGGATTAATGTTATTCCAGACTTTTACTAAGCCATGCGCAGCGATATAAACTTCTTTACTGTCTGTTTCCGAAACGAAATTAACTTCTGGGTACAAACGGCTGATTCTGTGGTGTTTAACAAAGCGTTCTAATTGCTTGGTCGAAAACGAAAATTGTTCATCACGATTAGGCTCATTTTTATCTAACGCGTCTAAAAACGCGCCAGCATTAGCGTAACACTTCCCTTCGAAGGCTTGTAACAGAGTGGGCCCAAACCAACTGTCACAATCACTGAGCTCTGCTGCAATCGATTGCTCAAACTTTGGTGTTAAACGTTTTGCGTTAATAATCGCCCAGGCGATAATGGCTAACCGGGATACATCATAGTGATAAGGGCTAGATAGTTGATCGGTTTGCTCATAAACAGAAAGCTCGTCACGAACCACGCCCACGGTTTCTTTCTTGCGCTCAAAGGCTGAAATAAAGTTAGACAATGCGACACGTTGGCCTGTACTTAACCAAACACTGTGTCGTCCTATGTCTCTATGCGCCACATGCAATTGATGTAAGTCAGCAAACCTCGCAACTAACACTTTCACTAAATTGATGCGCTCATCTATCGACAAGTTCTCACCATATGTCGATATAAAATCGTTTAACCGTTCCTGACCATGGGGAAGCTCTACAACTTCATTGTATTGGGTGGTGATTTTTTCTTTAGAGGGAATAGTTAACGACGACACACAATGGCCATATAGCTCGATGTTTTCGCGTTTAATCTTGGTTAATACTTCGCGCTCACGCGAGACTATTTTAAAACGACCATCAGGTGTTTTTGCTTCAAGGTTAGACAGTTTATCAAAGTTCCAGCTGCGAATAATCGCTCGATCATTTTTGTCTGATTCACTTTGTGCTAAAAATTCAGAATAACTTTCTTTAGGATGTTTAAAAATCTCTTCCTGGCCAACCCAACCGTCAACGGTTAGCGGCCTTGCTTCAACCTTTGTGCTATTCAATAGCTTATCTTCAAGCAATGGGATGTCTTGCAATAAAACAGCAGAGGCTGGATGTGGAGTGAAGTGTTGATTAAAGACATGCTCATTTGAACACATTTTACAAAAATCACTTAAGCTAAGCGTTTCTGCAAGCTCGTTCTGTTGCAGCCCTGAGAAATCACTGCTGCCAGTCATCACCACTAAAAAATGCACTCGTGGAATATGGCTACCATTACTAAATTGGCCCTTGAACGGCTTTAGTAATTTATCTAACAGGAACTTTTTATTACGGGTAATTTCAACAGGAGACTTACCCCGGTCGTCATTACCAAAAAACCATTTACCGTCATTAGAGGTAATTGGTAGGCCATTCCAATGCTTCAATTCAATAATCAAAATATTACAATGGGTGACAATCAATAAATCGATTTCGCCCTGCTTATTTTTATTGATAAAGCGAAAGCCAGCATAGCCTTTCCAGCCGTCGTTAAACGGCTTTTTCATAGTTTTGAGAGTGTCTAATCCCTGACCTTTTTTCGCTTGTTTTTTTGGTGCACTCAGTACATTTTTAATTTTTTCAATTGCGTCTATTTCGTGGCGCTCAAGGCCACCTTCCCAGTATTTGATATCCATATTTTACTTCTAGTTAAATTGTTATAACGTTAACCAAGTGGTTAATAATCCGTGCTTTAGGCTAATACTTACATCGTTTCAATACTTTGCACTGCTTCAGAAAGTTGCAACTCACCGGAGATGAGTTTGGGTAGTAAGACGTCTCTTATTTCACTTAATTTGACTATTTGTTCAGTATTTTTTATTTGCTTGAGCAAAAAACCGTCAATAACATCATTGAATTTCGATATGCATTCAATACTTAAAAACGGAACCTTTAATTTATTTAGTGTAGTTTGATTAAGGAGTGGTTGAGCGGCTCCTCCAGCATATTGATTCAAGTCTAAAAACTTTAATTGGTAAAAAACAAACGGGATATGACTTTCAGAAATTTTAGATATTGCAACTATCGTATTATCTGATGACCAAAAATTATATCTACAATATTCAATTGCACCGCAATATGCTCCCACACGACCAACTATAACTGCATTTGTAAAATTAAATTCATTCGTTTTACCGATGACTCCGTTAGCACCATAAATTGGACAAGCTCCCTCATCAGATGATTTTTTTGCTTTACCATTTGCAAACTTAATAAATGCACCTAGCTCTGAAACCTTACCTCCCTTCGGGATCCAGCCGTTGATGCCGACGCTTGGGTCATCGCATTGCTCAAATTCGCTTGGGAATAATCCACGGATACGCTCTGACTCAGTTTGAGTGGTTTGCGGACTGTTCGGTTGCAATACAGTGGCAGACGGTAGTCTTGGCTGCTGCAGTGCAATTTCAGTACCTTGTTGCATCGCATTAGCGCGATGTTGCTGCCTGATCATGGCACGATCTTGCAGTTCATCGGGGAAGTCATCAACAGATAAACCGGTATCGAATGCATTGTCGAAAACCGGGTCAAAATCGACAAACCAGCTTTTAAACAACGCCTGCGCCATTTGCTCTAGGGTTTGGTTAGTTTGTCGGTTTAGTCGTATTTTCTGATCCAGTTGATACAAAGTATTACCGATTAATCCCTGCTGATCGTAAGTTGGAAAATAAAAACATAAATTAAGTACATCACCAACTTTGATACTTGGCTGGGCAGCCCCACGATTTAAATTTGTTAAGCTCGCTCTATTTCCCTTCAGAAGGTAATAAAGAAAATGATTGTCGAAACCACTTTTGGTACGAAGGCCAATAGTATTTTGAATAATAATACATCGTTCTTGCGGGCTTATAGCCACGTTTCCGTAACCATTACCAACTAAGGTGAGTAGAACATCACCCATTTGATTATATTTTCTTATAAATGTGTTGTAGATATCTTTGTCGATAAAACGCTTTATTTTACTTAGCTCAGGTTCACCTTCGCTGATAATTAAGTAATTATCTATTACAGGAATCCCTGCATTTGAATAACAACTTGGGTTTCGCCCCCTATTATCAATTACTAGTTCCGTAATTTCTGAAAGTGAATATTCTTTCCAATTACTCGCCATAACCTATTACCTCCAGGCTATCACGGATAGCTTTATCTAAAGATTCTGCTTGTTTCATTTGGTTATAAAGAGTTTTACTTAGCGAAATCATTTTGGATTCAAAGGAAATGCCATCATCTTCTAAATCAGCTGCGCCAACGTAACGCCCTGGACTTAATACATATTCGTTTGCTTTCATCTCTTCGAGTGTGGCTGACTTACAGTAACCAGCTATATCTTGGTAGCTGTTAGCCTTTGAATCGGACTGTGTATCTGTTGCTTCATCTAACTGAGCTCCTACTAGGGCTTTATTCTCCCCGCGCCAGGTATGGTAAGTTGCGGCAATGTGAGCGATATCTTCGTTAGTGAGCTCTTTGTTGGTACGGCTTATCATGCTGCCCATTTCACGGGCATCAATAAACAAGGTTTCACCCTCGCGGTTACGAAAACCCTTTTGGGGATCTTGTTTCTTATTTTTAGCAATAAACCATAAACACACCGGGATTTGGGTGGTGTAAAACAATTGCCCAGGTAGCGCTATCATGCAATCGACTAAATCATTTTCGAGGATTTTTTGCCTAATAGCCCCTTCACCACTGGTGTTTGAGCTCATGGAACCATTAGCCAATACAAAACCTGCGGTGCCGTGTTCGCTCAGTTTTGAGATCATGTGCATGATCCACGCATAGTTGGCGTTGCCCGTTGGCGGCACATCAAAACCTGCCCAGCGCGGATCATCAACTAATTCGTTTTCGGCGCGCCATTGTTTTTGGTTAAACGGCGGGTTAGCCATAATGTAATCGGCTTTTAAATCTGGGTGTTGGTCTTTAAAAAAGCTGTCACCTGCTACATCACCCAAGTTACCCGAAATACCCCGTACTGCGAGGTTCATCTTAGCTAGCTTGTAAGTGGTATTAGTGTACTCTTGGCCGTAAATCGAAATGTCTTTTTTGTTACCGTTGTGGCTGTCGATAAACTTAAGCGACTGAACAAACATCCCCCCTGAACCACAGCAAGGGTCGTAAATTTTCCCTTTATAAGGCTCTATCATCTCGGCAATCAAGGCCACAATCGATTTTGGCGTATAGAACTCCCCGCCGCCTTTACCTTCGTTAGCAGCAAACTTACCTAAAAAGTATTCGTAAACGCGGCCGACTAAATCTTCTTGAGTCATGTCGCATTCATTGGCAAGGGTTTCAATGTTGTTAATGGTATCGATAAGCGCAGCCAGTTTACTGCTATCAAGCCCTAGGCGTGAAAAGTAATTGTCTGGCAATGCGCCTTTAAGCGACACATTGTTCTTTTCAACGGTATGCAGTGCAGTGTCAATTTTAACTGCGATATCGTCTTGCTTGGCTTGCTTTTGGATAAATGACCAACGCGCATCTTCTGGTAGATAAAATACGTTGTCTTTGGCATAAAACTCGACCATGTCGACATAATCGCCCATGCCGTTATCCATCAACTTGCTGCGCTGTGTTTCAAATTTATCGCTGATAAACTTTAAGAAGATTAAGCTCAAAACAATATGCTTGTATTCGGCAGACTCTACACTACCGCGCAACTTGTTCGCTGCGTCCCATAATGTCTCTTCAAAACCTTTGCTTTTGTCGATGCTTTTAGTTGTTTTAGGCGTTGCCATGTTGATGTATTCCTAATGTTCACACTGAAATAAGTGGAAAAATGGCTGACACAGCCATTGCAGCAACAGCAACCCAAAGGGCGTACCGTGCTGTTATGTTTGATTGTTTGCTTTGCTCAACAGACTGATATGACAAGTAACTGAAATAGGCATTGGCGTTAAGCTGCCAATGTTCAAACTTATTATCCATATTGCTGCTATCAACCGTGGTGTAGGTGATTAAGGTGCCATCACCATTTGGGTCTAAGCAGATATCTCGCATAATTTGCGCTATCCGGCTACGGCCAATACCATTGAGCTCTTTGCTTTTATTCGCGGACTGAACGCTAAACTCTTGCTTCAGTTTGTTTTGCTCAAGAATGTATTCAGTCACCCTCAACACATCTGGTTTTGATTCATTTGATGTCGTCATGGTAAATCCTTGTAACCAGGCGCTATCGTTAAGCTGTTTACATGCTGTAGTTGCTTTGCATTGCTCAACCACAAATGATGCTGACCTCCATTAAGTGAAGCGTCGAGACTACAATCTACATTCCATTGCCTCATTAGGTAGCCTAAAAGCGCCTCTCGCACGTTTAAATCGAGTTTTCCTGCCGTCATAGCGTAATCAAGCTCTATGGCTTTAAAATGTGTTACAGAAGGATGTGGCACGAGTGTAATTGCGTGAATACGATTCCACTGGATATCAGCTTGTTGAGTATGCAATGGGTCTAGCGGTGTTTCGACTGTGGCAATTTGGGTTAATCGTGTGCAAACAAAATCACGAAACTCATTTGATTTTTGATCGAACCCTCGCACATGCCAACGTTGACCATTGTTAGACAAGCTATGCGGAACAATAATACGACGACTCTCACCTGAGGTTATTGATACATATTCACAGCTTATAGCTTGTTGGTTGTTGATAGCCCGCATAATGGCCGCAATAACATCTGATTGAGGATGAATTAAGCGTGTAGCATCAAAACAAATATCTGACGGTGCGACACCATTGGAAAACCCATCACCAAAGCCATTGCATAGGCTGTTAAGGATCGATTCTGGTTCGTGTTCGAACACCGGCGTAAATTCAGCAGTACGGTAGTAAAGCTTGGTTTCGTGCTTTAAGTGGAGGTTTTGGGGTGCAAGCTCTCGATACAGGGTTAAGTCACGCGAGCATGACGCTAAGCCTGTTTTGAAATGATTAACTAGGTCAGCACGAGATATTTGCCCAAAAAATTGCAGACAAAAATCAATAAACGCAAGTCTTTCACGCTGAGCATAGTTGAATTTGGTCAAGTCCATATGAGAGTTCATCTACCTAAATTAACAACATTTTTGTTGTTTATGCGGCTAGGTTACTCCAACTTTGCCAAGAGAACAAACAAATAGAGTCTATCATTTTGATAATATCTATTTGATTACTCCTAACCTAAGGTTATAGTGTATTTATTGCACACTAACTCACCCTACTTTGTTGGTATAAATCACCTGCGTAGTGATTGATGCCGATGTTACTGGGGCGTTTTATACAGGCTTGGTGTGTGACTTACTTAAGACTGACATGGGAGTTTCAATGACCGAACAATCAAACGAGAAAACAGCGCAACATGGCGGCTTCCGTATAGGATCAGGCAGAAAAAGTCGCTATGAAAAAACCATTGTTAAACGAGTCCCTGAAAAATATGTCGATGCAGTAACGCAGTTGATTAAGCATTTAGACGATTGCGAAAAAATAGATAAACATTTCGCACCAGCAGAGTCGGAACCAGTATTTATAAGGTCTTTACAAGATAAGCCACAACAAGTGACATTTACAGTAAAACCCATCAAACGCCTTTGATAGTGTAACGCTTTCAAGCGTTCAAACTTCGTGATTTACAATGCTGACTTTATAAAGGGAGTCATTTGCTCTAACATTTCAACCATAAATACCGACTTGATATCGTGACGATTTCAAAAATAATGCCTTGTTAAAGTGAACACCTCTAAACTAAACACCATGCTTGAATAGTTTGTGCTGCTGGATTAAAGAATATCAGCCTTCAATTGGGGCTTGATATCTAAATCATTTATTTACTAAAGTATGTCAGATCCATTAGAGGTACCTTTTGGACTGTGATGTACTTCTATTACTAGATTAATGACTAGCACTATTCAACTTGGTTTGGAAATATTTTAAATCAAGTCGAAATCATTCTTTTGGCATCTTTAATAGTTTTTATTATTAGTGTCTTATTAGATACTGTAATACGGAGTAGGAAGCCTACTTTCAGATTGTCAGTCTGCTGCATGTTGCATTGAATTAGTTGATGCTCCTAATAAATTAAGCCGTTTGCCACTACAAAGGGTTCTCACTTATGAATCAAGATTGGATTCTCCAAAAAAAAGAAACTCGTCGGACTTTTTCAAAAGCAACTTGGGTGCCTCTGAGAGCGTCTATTGACAATGAGAAAGGAAACGTTAAAAAAATAGGTTATATAAACGAGTTTTTTGGATGTGGCTCTGTCGCTTTTTCGCCAGTTCATCGCGCTGTAGCTGAGAGACTAAGTTGGAATGATATCGGAATAAGTTCAAATATCGCCCCATATGCATACCATGATGGCAACTACTCAACCATAGATGAATATCAATATCAGGATAACGAGCCTATAGGAATACACCTCGTCCTTGAACTATCACTACCTGTTGTTGGGGGACGGCAATGGATCTTGACCCCAGACCTAATTGCTGCGCTTCGGCTCATAAAAGAGGGATCTAATTGGGTAAGACCAGAAGAAAACTTTGTAGTCGTGGCTCGGGAGGTTCTTAATGAAAATGGTGAGCAGACCCTGATAGAAATTAAGAGAGAGTTTCTTCTAGACTATTTGGCGGCTAGAAATTTATCACTTCGGCTATCGTCTTACCGACAAAGACTAGAGAACGTAACGTCACTTGAAACTAGTGAATATGCGGGCTTGGAAGATCATCAGGAAGAGAGAGAACAAGGTCGTTATGAGCTGCTTATTCGAAGTATAAATGATGTATTTGGTGGAAACTGGGCAATGCTTCGTGCTTGGCGAACTGATGTGGATGAAGATGAGGACGCTCCGGTAATGGGGCCAGAAACTAACGACAATACTGGTCATGAAAGCTCTGAAGGAAACAAAGGAGGTTATGATGGTGTTCGAGTAGAAGGTGAGTTCTGGCGGGACGAGTGGATTGAGCACCAAGGTATCAGCAAACGCGTCAGAGGGGATTCTGATCTAAATCTACCACAATTTATAGTCGAGACCGATAGTACGCGCATGGCGTCATCTGAGTTAAATAATGAAGATGTTGGCAGATGGTTGTGGTTTCGTTCAAGTGTTGTAGATGAACTGCTTGGTCTCCGAGGCTTCTCACTTAAATGGTATACAGCCGAGACAGGTGCAATTCAATCCACTTCCGGATTTTCGATTCATTTTGGAATAAATTCCGCTGATTTCATCACCATATATGCTTTTGACATTGCTCGTCTTCCGGCCTGGGAGCAGCACATTTGGGCAGCTCAAAATATTGTCCCTGAAGGAAAGGTTTCCAGTGAATTGTTAGATTCTCAAGTGAAGGCTCAACCAGCGCAAACTCATGCTGTAGAGGAGTTACTTTTCGAAGTGATGGACATGCTCGAGAACGGATTTAAGAAAAAGTTTAATATTGCTCTTTTCTCTCATGACATAGATCGCTCGGAGGCCTTGAAGAAAATATCCAGATTTACAAGTAAGGATCAAGCGTCACTATTAAGGTTAACAAAAGAAATTGTACGTGTTTTTTCTGATAGGCTGAACGTTCAAGAGTTGCGGACGCTGTCAACACACTCCAATAAAGATAAACTTGGTTCAAACAAGCTCTTACAAGACGTATTAGCACAGAAAGTTGGTGCCGACACTGCTCGTAAAGTATTTGGACCAATTGTAGGTGCTTATGATATGCGAATAGGTGATGCTCATCCGACTAGCTCAAAGATCGGAGAGGCTTTAGAGCTTGCTGGAATTAATAATGAAAATTCATTTTTAAAGCAAGGGCAGCAATTAATTTCCAATATTGGACAGTCGATTTGGTTTATTGGCAAAATGTTGTTTGAAAAACCTCAAGAGTGACAAGAGTAACCTTTTGGTATTTCAATGCGCAGCCATCGGACAATTTACGCTACGCTCCAAGATTGCCGCAGAGCGGCTGAGTTAGGAGCTCACAAGGAGTTTAGTTTGTACAATACAAAAATTGGAAGGAATGACTCTTGCTGGTGTGGATCTCGAAAGAAGTATAAAAAATGTCACTTATTTCGCGACAAACAGGAGCCCTTGAAACATTGGGAAGTAAATAAAGAATTTAATAGCGTCAATTTACGAAAAAAATGCTCTTCTCCAGATTCATTTCACGAGCATTGTGCTGGCAATATAATACGAGCGCATACGGTTCCTAAAACAGTAAGCTTAAAGGCTATTGCTGAAGATGGGCATGTTCTGGGGCTTAAAATAAATTTTGAGGCCATAAGGAAAAACAAAGGTAAACCTACTCTTGAAAAAATTGGTATAAACCATGCTTCTACGTTTAACGGCTTTTGCAAATATCATGACGATGTTATTTTTGCGCCATTGGAAAAAGAGCTATTCGACTCTACTCCGAAGCAATGCTTCTTGTTAGCTTATCGTGCTTTCGCACGAGAATATTATGCAAAAGAAAGTGCCCAAGAATTAGCGCCTTTAAGACATAGCGTAGATAAAGGTAAACCTTTAGAAACGCAACAAGATATACAGATGACTAATTTTTTAATCGAGTTGGGTACTAAAACTGCAATTGAAGATCTGAAACATCAAAAACATTACTTTGAACTTGCTTTAGAGGCTGATGACTTTTCTTCCGCAAGAGCTGTAGTCTTTATATTTAATGAAGTCCCGCCTGTGATGGTTTGTGGAGGCATTAACCCAGATTTTGACTTCGATGGTGTGCAACTTCAAGATTTGATGGACTTTACAAAACGTACAGATTACTTATCCGTGACGTCATATTATGATGGGAATAGAGGTATAATTGCATTCTCTTGGTTGAAAAATAGCGATGAAACATGCTGTAAGCTAATGACTTCGCTTTTAAATAAAGAGCAAGAGCAATATGTCCCACTTACTATCCAATATATGTTCAAAAATTTTGAAAATGTTTTTGTATCACCAACATGGTGGAATGAAGCAACTGAAAGTAGTAAGAATAAGCTAATGAAGCTATTTGGAGACAATATCTCTACTGAAATAGCTCCAAATGCAGATGGTATAACTAAGCCGTTAGCTAGTTATGATTTTCCTGTTTTGAGTGAAGTTCTTACTATAGGGTGGACTTTTGAAAGAAACCACTAATCCCTGTTGTTAAAAAAGTCCTAAGCATTTTTATTAAAAATTTGTTCTATCGCACCTAAAAGGCTCACTGGTTTCAAGCCAAGTGGCGAGATATTACTTGTCAAATAGCCATAACACGAAATTTCCACAAAGTGGGCAACACAGGAGTAAGCAAATATGAAGCTCTTAATTGGAATTAGTAAATTTCTATTTTGTGCTATTTTTATTGTTTTAACATTGTCTTTATTTCTTTTCCCTGAAGTCGCTGAAGCTGGTAGAGGTGCTAGTAGAGGTGGAACCCTTTGGTGGATACCTATTGTTATTGTCGGTGGCATTATTTTTTTTATAAATAAAAATACGCCAGAGTTATGGACTCTAATTGTCGCTCATGTTGTATTGTTTTTTGTGTCGTGTCTTGCTGCTATTTTTTTAAAGTGGACTGATTTCATTAATCAAGAAGATACATTTACAGCTGCGGGAGTTATATTCGTTCTTATAGTTATAGGCCTACATTCATCAGGTAAAAACAAAAAGAACTCTTCTAAGTAGAGTGAGTTGTCGCTTACCTAACAATCAAAACAGAGGTATACAACAACCTGCAATATAACAATGCTTGAATCTTTAATCTTTACTGCTAGAATAACTGTACTTATATACAGTGGTATTTTGCAATGAAAGTAATTCCTATACCGGCGCAAGCAGGCATTACAGGTTTTGAAAGCCCAGCGGCTGAATATACTCAGCTAGGTATGAGCTTAGATGATCTGTTAATTGAGCATCCGAGCTCTACCTTTATTGGCATTGCTCAGGGTGAGTCTATGCAAGATGTCGGGATTTTTGATGGTGATATGATCATTGTTGATCGACACGAAACGGCTCGTAATGGTGATGTTATTGTTGCCAATTTTAATGGTGAATTCGTTTGCAAAATACTGGATACAAAACGAAGAGTCCTTCTGTCATCCAATCAACAATACCGGCCAGTTACCATTCATGACTACGATAGTTTTAGTATTGAGGGGGTTGTTACTCGCTCTGTCCGTTGCCATCGACAAAGCCCATTATTGTGTGGTCATTAGATGTTTGCCTTAGTTGATGCTAACTCCTTTTATTGCAGTGCGGAACAAGTCTTTCGACCAGATTGGCGTGGTAAACCCATTATTGTTTTGAGCAATAACGATGGGTGTATTGTGGCAGCTAATAGACAGGCCAAAGAAGCAGGTATTCAAAAGTTTTTGCCTTATTTTCAAGTTAAGGAATTATGCGCTCGACGAGGTGTTATCGTCTGTTCGTCTAACTATGAACTTTATGCAGATTTGTCCAGCAAGATGATGAATATCATCGGCCGCTATGCCCCTGAACAGCATGTTTACTCGATTGATGAAAGCTTTCTCTCCTTCAAAAACACCTACCCTGCGATAAAATGCTTACACACACAAGGCCAACTCATCCGGCGTGCAGTTTGGAAAGAAGCCAGGTTAGCAGTTTGTGTCGGTATAGGTGAAACGCTCACTCTTGCTAAAATAGCGAATCATGCGGCTAAAAAAATTGAGGGCTACGACGGTGTTTGTTTTATTAGTAATGAGCAAGAACGAGTGTCTATTTTACAGATGATACCTGTTGGTGATGTTTGGGGCATTGGCCGTCGAATAAGCAAAAAACTTGAGTTGATGAATATTAGAACGGCATTGCAGTTAGCATCGATGCCACCGGCACTTGCAAGGAAACAGTTCAGTATTGAAATAGAGCGTACAGTTCGTGAGCTCAACGGACAAGCGTGTAAAGCGTGGGATGAAGCAAGAGAGGATAAAAAGCAAATATTCTCAACCAGAAGCGTTGGTGAGCGTATTACAGACTATGAATCACTATTGCAGGCACTGAGTAAACATGTTGGTATTGCAGCAGCCAAAGCGCGTAAACAAGGTACAAACTGTAAGACAATGCTTTTATTTGCAAGCAGCTCACCCCACGATGAGCGTCCTGTGAGTTACAAAGCCATAGTGCACTTCCCTTGCCCAACAAATTGTACTTTAGCACTCACTAAAGGGATGAGTGATGCTGCATTTAGACTATTTCGTGAAAATGTACGTTATTACCGCATTGGTGTAGGGCTTATCGATCTCCTGAGTGAAAAGTTTAACCAATTTGATTTGTTTAACCAACCGACCAGTAACCCAGCACTTATGAGCACTTTGGACTTGATTAACCACAAGTACGGCAATGACACTGTATTTTTAGCCGCTCAAGGGATAGAGCATAAATGGGCAATGCGTCGTGACTTATTAACCCCTCAATACACAACAAAATGGCGCTGTGTACCGCAAATAAAATGCTGAAAGCATTTCTCACAAACATGTTTATGACTTTAATTGTAAGACGACAATTAAGTTTGCTCTCTTTCGACACATTTCTGTCGGATAAGCGGCACCTGTTGCCAAGTGCCGCTCTCCTAAGAACCGTACGTGCAACTTTCACTGCATACGGCTCA
>NZ_JBEOPO010000063.1:0-13972 GCF_040310145.1 Shewanella sp. S1-49-MNA-CIBAN-0167
GACTCATTAAGCTAACGTGCTGTCTGGCATCAACCACAGGCTCACTGTCTTTCGCTGTAGTCATCAATTGCTCCTGGAAAATTCAGTATGAAATAACATTAAACTGCGACTCATTAAGCTAACGCGTTGACTGGCATCAACAACAGGCTCACTGTCTTGGGTATGTAATAAACAATGCCAATATCGAAGATGGGGTAATTGCGGCAGGGCAAAGGTATGTGGCAACTCATCGGCATTAATCATCAGCAATAACGCCTCTGTACTCTCCGCAACCGCACCAAGGTCTGCATCAGCTAAATTGCCGATTAAAATCACGCTTAAGGTGCGGGTATGATGTTCACACCAATATGATTTTGTCATTGCTTCACCTTGGCGGTTAAACCACGCTAAGCCGTTATCAAATAAGGCTTCCGGTTTATGAATAAACGCTTGATGACACAACATCGGGAAGCGTTTTCGCAAGCTAATCAACTGGGCGGTGAAATTAACTAACGACCAATCTATTTGTTGCCAGTCAAACCAGCCAATAGGATTATCTTGGCAATAGGCATTGTTATTGCCCTGCTGTGTTTGACTGGACTCATCACCTGCCAACAGCATAGGTACGCCCTGAGATAACAATAAACAGGTTAATAAGTTACGTTTTTGTCGGTCTCGAATGGCGTTAATAACCACATCGTCACATTCGCCTTCAATGCCATAATTACTGCTGCAGTTTTCTTGATGACCATCGCGGTTATCTTCACTATTTGCCAAATTGTGACGATCGCGGTAGCTGACCAAATCATGCAAACTAAAGCCATCGTGACTGGTGATAAAATTGATGCTGGCTGAGGGTCCACGACCATTATGTTCAAAAAAATCACTCGAGCCATGAAATCGCTTGGCAAACTCAGGTAATAAGCCACTGTCACCACGCCAGAAACGGCGCATAGCATCACGGTAACGATCATTCCATTCACTGAATGCCACCGGATAATTACCTAACTGATAACCCCCCGGGCCAATGTCCCATGGCTCAGCAATCAACTTCACCTTGCACAACACGGGATCTTGCGTAATAGCATCAAAAAAGCCGCTGCCTGGATCAAAGCCATAGGCCTCTCGGCCGAGACAACTGGCCAAATCAAATCGAAAGCCGTCTACCCCCATGACTTCAACCCAATATCGCAATGAGTCCATGACTAACATCAACACTTGGGGATGATTGAGGTTAAAGGTGTTACCACAGCCAGTATCATTAATGTTAAAGCGTTTTTCATTGGGCAATAACCGGTAGTAACTGGCATTGTCGATACCGCGAAAACTGTAAGTTGGCCCTAAATGGTTGCCTTCAGCGGTATGGTTAAACACCACATCGAGGATCACTTCAATCCCCGCAGAGTGAAGAGTGGAGACCATTTGCCTAAACTCGGCAATATCACCCTGTCCTGATAAATAAGCCGAATGTGGCGCCATAAACGCAATACTATTATAGCCCCAATAGTTATTGAGGCCTTTTTCAATCAAAAAAGGCTCATCAAAGAAACCATGCACCGGTAATAACTCAACGCAGGTGATGCCTAAATTTTGCAAATAATCAACTATCTGCGGGCTTGCTAACCCAGCAAAGGTGCCTTGTTGCTGTAAGCTGACATCAGGATGTTGTTGAGTAAATCCCTTAACGTGGGCCTCAAATATAATGCTCCGAGCCAGACTAATGTTAAGGGGTGTAATCGGAATGTCCTTAACAAATCCACAATCTATGACCTGTGCTTTGGGTAAATATGGCGCGCTATCTTGTGTATCAAACGACAAATCCTCCTTAGTAGCATCAATGTCATAGCCATAAAGCGCAGAGTGATATATCAGCGTACCCACCAACTTTTTCGCGTACGGGTCGAGGAGTAATTTATGATGATTAAAACGATGACCGAGTTCGGGCTGATACGGTCCAAAAACGCGGTAACCATACAGTAATCCCGCTTGAGCATCGGATAGATGGCAGTGCCAAATTTGCCGTGTTTGGTCGCGCATGATGTATTGCGCCACCTCAATTTGCCCCGTGGGGTCAAAGATACACAACACCACTTTGGTGGCGTGCGCTGAGAACAACGAGAAATTAACCCCGTCATCGTCAAGTGTCGCCCCGAGTGGATAAGGATAACCGCTGGTCATATCCATAACATACCCTTGTGAAGTAGAAACCATTATGTGAGCGCCAATTTATGCTGTTGGTTCATCCAGCTCATCTAGCGCAGGGGCCCAGAAACAGCACCCTAACGGTGGCACTGTTATCACGATACTTTGTGGCATGCCTTGCCACGGCGTAGCTTGTGTTTCACAAGCCTCATCATTAACCACATGACTGCCGCCATAATGACGATGGTCACTGTTGATGATCTCCACATAATCTCGATCGGTCGGAACTCCAATCCTGAAGTCGTGATAAACCTGTGGCGACATATTAACCACAATCACCACTGGCTGCTGTTTATTGATGCCAAAACGACAAAACACTAAAATGTTATTGTCAGCATTATTACCGTCGAGCCATTGGAAACCGTCACTATTGTGATCGCGTTGATATAACGCAGGGTATTGCTGATAACATTGATTGAGATCGCGCACCCAATCTTGCACACCTTGATGCGGTGCATAGGTTAATAAATGCCAGTCGAGGCTCTGGTCATGATTCCACTCGCTGCGTTGTGCAAACTCATTACCCATGAACAACAGTTTTTTGCCAGGATGCGACCACATAAAGCCGTAATAAGCGCGTAAGGTGGCAAATTTCTGCCAATCATCACCGGGGATTTTATGCAATAACGATCCCTTACCGTGTACCACTTCATCATGACTAAGGGACAAAATAAATTGCTCGGTAAAAGCGTACATTAAGCTAAATGTCAGTTCTCCATGGTGATAGCGTCGAAAAAGGGGATCGCTGCTGATGTAACGCAGCGTGTCGTTCATCCAGCCCATATTCCACTTAAAACCAAAACCTAAGCCGTTATTACTGGTCGCTTGAGTCACGCCTGGCCACGCCGTGGACTCCTCAGCAATCATATTAATCCCGGGAAAGGATTGGTACATGCGCGCATTTAACTCTTGTAAAAAACTGATGGCGTGCAGGTTTTCGCGGCCGCCAAATTCATTGGGGACCCATTGGTCGGCAGTGCGACTGTAATCGAGGTATAGCATTGATGACACGGCATCAAGGCGCAAACCATCAAAATGAAATTCGTCTAGCCAGTAATAGGCATTACTGTATAAAAAGCTGCGCACTTCCGCGCGGCCATAATTATAAATTAACGTGTCCCAGTCGGGATGCTCACCTTTGCGTGGATCTTCATGTTCATATAAGCAACTGCCGTCAAACCTAACAAGTCCATGAGGGTCGCGAGGAAAATGCGCTGGCACCCAATCCAGCAACACGGCAATACCTTGTTGATGGCACTCATCAATAAACGCTTTAAGACCATTCGCGTCACCAAAGCGGTATGTAGGGGCAAATAATCCCACTGGTTGATACCCCCAAGAACCGTCAAACGGATACTCACTGATGGGCATCAATTGTAAATGAGTAAAACCCATTTCTTTAACATACGGCACCAGCTCTGCAATTAACTGTGTATAGTCAGTATAATCTTGGCCGTCATCGCCCGTTCGCCGCCATGAAGCTAATTGCACTTCATAAATTGACATCGGTTGTGCATGAGACTGACTGCTTGCTCGGTCGGTTAACCAGTCACTATCTTGCCAGTCATAGTGTTCTGGTTTTGGAATTTTTGACGCATTATGTGGTGAGGGTTGCATCGCAACCGCATAAGGATCGGATTTAATGATCTCATTGCCGTGCATGTCGCAAATTGCGTATTTATAATGTTGTTCAGGTTCAACATCAGCAATAAAAATATCCCACAAGCCACTGCCTGGATGGTGGCGTAATACATGGCGTTTCTTGTCCCATAAATTAAAATCACCGATCAGCGCCACTTGCTTCGCATTAGGTGCCCAAACACAAAAATGGACACCCGTGACACCATGATGCTGGCGCCAATTAGCCCCTTGAAAGTGATAGGTTTGCAGCTGGCTTCCTTCACCAAAAAGGTACACATCATCTGGATCCAATACACTATCAAATTGATATGGGTCAATGATTAACTGCTCACACAATGGATATTTGACTCGCAATAAATACTGAAACGGCTTAACTCTACGAGCAATTTTACCGGCAAATAACCCTTGTTCATTGACATGCTCAAGGCTGGCCACTTTACGGTGGTCTTTAGCACTCAATACATCAACACTCAGCGCACCTGGCAGTAAGCAACGAACAACCAGTGCTTTACCGTCATTAATACTGTGCATTCCAAGCAATGAAAACACATCTGTGTATTCACCATTTAATAAGGCAATTTCGCTTCCTGAATGAAAATACGGGGTCGCTACAGTCATAGTCAATGATCCATTATTGGGCGTGTTTATCGGATGAAGAGGTGTCTGCAGCGCTATAGTTACTGCGAGTTTGCCGAGCAAACTTTATGGCATCGAGACGTTGCTGTACTTTAGGGCTTTGAGACATTTGCTTAATTGATAATGGTAATCGCCGTTGCCAATTAGGAAACTCTTTCCATGTCCCTGGAATATTCACCCCATGCTTATCGGCGACTAAGTCGCTCAACTGGACGCTGAATAATTGAGCATTGCCCTTCGCAGCCACATGGATCCAAGCCAACATAATGATATCAAAGTCCAATTGATCCACTGACACTGTCAAAGTAGGTAACTCAAACGCCTGTTCGCGGATAAGTAAATCGACTAACTGCTGCTTCTCAAGCTGACGCTGGACAATTATTTGTTGTAACTTATCATCAGTTTCAATCAACTCTAGCTCACGCCGTAGCCGTAAATCGGCACCCGTCCACCACGCTGCAAGCGTCGGCACATCATGATTAGCCAGCATCATCAAGCTTTGATACTTGTGGTCTTTTGGCGCCTTAAAGCCATGATGATCTTTACAGAAATAGAATAATTCGTTAGATAAAATGCCCGCATCGTGTAAAAGTGACACAATTTCGGGTGGCACTATGCCTAAATCCTCACCAATGACGATGCAACGAGCACGTTGACTTTCCAGGCAAACAATCGCTAATAAGGTTTCAAGCGGGTAATAGACATAGCTCCCTTGACCTAGTTCTTCATCCAGCGGCCACCACCATAAACGCAGTAGCCCCATGACATGATCAATTCTCAATGCCCCGCAATTTTGCATATTGCTGCGAACCAATTGAATAAAATGACAAAAATTATCCTGCTTTAATTTTACCGGGTCGAATGGCGTTAAGCCCCAATTTTGACCTTGTTCGGCAAATGGATCTGGCGGCGCACCAATGCTGGCGTTATCACAAAATAAATCCACATTGGCGCTAACTTCTGCGCCCTGACTCACCGCACCTACGGCCAAATCACGGATCAATCCAATACTCATGCCACACTGTTTGGCATTTAACTGACAAGCTTGTAATTGCTCATTGGCGATAAACTGCAGATACAAATAAAAGCCTGCATCTTGTGTGAAATTTTTTGATGCTAACTTCATTTCTGTATCAACAAATTGCATCAACGCCACTCTATCCTGCGCCAAAAATGCCAGATAAGCTTTGAACCTAGGGGTTTCTAGCTTAACGTGTTGATAGTTAAATATTTGATACAACTTCTCAAAAGCAGCGTATTTAAGACTTTGAACCTCCTCATAATTAATGAGATGAGCGTGATTAAGTGCGCGCTTTTTTTGTTGCCATTTCTGTGATGATAACTCCCCATTCAACGCTTTATACTCATAAACGGCTTCAATTTGAATGTACAAGGGATTTAACCGACGGCGATCTGTTGGGCTGTATGGACTGGGGTTATTTGGCTGGCTGATGTCTAAAGCATGTAATGGATTAAGCAGAATAAAATCAGCACCGGCCTGAGCCGCGTAATCAATAAGTTCGGCTAAATTACCAAAATCGCCGATACCCCATTGAGCATCATTACGTAATGCATACAGTTGAGCGTTCAACCCCCAAGATTGTTTACTGCTTGTTGATTTCTGCGCTAAACGCCCTTGATAAGCCATTGCGGGCGCAACCATCAATTGTCCGTGTAAGGTTTCTGTACGGGCAGGATCATTTAAAAACGCTAAGCTAGCCTGGTAGTAGCCTAGATGCAGGTTTGATTTATCAAGCAATAATCGATATTGGCAATAGCGCTGGCCGTTAATATAATACTCGCCAGTGATAACACAATCACTCACGTCAGCGTTAACAATAATAGTGTCAACGTTTTCACCGCTGACGGTCACTGCAAAGGCAAATGAATAATGCTCTGGCAGATAGATATCAATATGAGGTTTATCGATAGCACACCATTGGAATTGATGCAGCGGCATCAACCAAGGTAGCACATCAAGTTGCTCGATTCTCGCGGCTATCGGTTGCGCTGATAATTGTTGTTGTGTAAAAGCCTTCATGTCAAATGGCTGCTGGCCAGAATCATTATCTCCGTGAAGATGATCGTGTTGATGAAGAGATGACGGCAACAACATTGTGGTTAAAATGCCCTGCCTGTCCTTAGTAGGTATATGAACAAGATTACCGAAAAAATCGATAAATTCTGCCCCAACACCTTGCAAATACAGCAACTTCTCCAGTCCCATATTTGTCTTCCTCGTGATAATTAACTGCATTTATTCCAGCAGTTACCATGCCAGTTAATTATAACAAATACAATACAGATTAATGACAATAAAATAATAGAGCTCTTTATTTTAAATCAATCGCTTATCCTAAACAGTCACTATTAAAACGTTTATTTAATACAGTTGTTTTAACATTATTTATTGAGCACTAATGGTGCAATATACACAAAATAGTGCAGTTAATTAATCTGTCTCATGGGTGATATGCCTCAAAATAGCGCAGCTAATCGAGTCATTATTTCGATACTGATGGCTATGATGCTGACATCGAAAAGTCACCATAACGTTGCCGTCTAATAACTCAAGCCATGCCAATATTATGTGCTTCAATAAGTCGACAATGGACTCAACAGGGTTAAATCATCTTATTAATGTCTGTTAGCTTGGCGTTGTCACTGCTAAGATTGATCATGGTTACTCTAATTGCTGAAACAATAGAGACTTACAATAGGCTTGTTTGAGGTCATATGCGGTGCGTTGTTGGTTATTGAGTGACGCGAATACCGAATGTCAGCTAACGTAGAGCCAACAATTGGAAATACCCAATATCAATGAACAAACACGAATTCACCCTGCGCTATAACTTGCATCGCCTGCGTTCTACCATTACTTCTGCGCCCCAATCGTATCTTGGCCGCCAAGCAGCGGTATTAATCCCTGTGATTGAAATAGAGCAACAACTGCATCTTATGTTAACCCGACGTCCGATGCATTTACGTCACCATCCTGGGCAAATTAGCTTCCCAGGCGGCAAAGTTGAACCTGGTGATATTAATATTATTCATACCGCACTGCGTGAAGCACACGAAGAAATTGGTTTATCCCCAGAAAATGTTGATATTTTAGGTCTGTTCCCTGCCCATAAAACCTTTACCGGTTTTGAGATCACCCCTGTCGTGGCCTTAGTCAAACAGCCCTTTGAACTGGTGATCGACCCTGGTGAAGTTGATGATTGTTTCTCAGTACCCTTGAGTTTTTTTATTGAGCAGAGTAACCGTCATAAAATGTTTCATTACCGCCATGGCGCATATTATCAAGTGCACTTTATGCCATTTGAAGACAAGTTTATTTGGGGTGTAACAGCAGCAATAATTGACTTATTGTGCCGTCATATAGAAGTAAATTAACAACAGTGCATGGACGGTTTGCACCAAAAACCGATTTATTTTCAAAATCAATTCAGCTTCGAGCTATTAATAAGCTCAGCATACATAAGTGGATTTACACTAAGTAACGAATATACAAACCCGCTGACAGTGATACCAACAACAACAAGGGTATATTGACCCAAAAACCAATCCGCGTCGTGGTTTTGGCATAAAAGTTAACCAGTAGATTGAGAAAACTGATCCCAGCACACCACCAAATAAGATATTCCAATTTTATGGTTAATTCGGGGTCCCAATGTAATCGCACCGATACCCCTTTACTCAAAAAGTACCCTACCGCGCGATCTGGTCTGGCTTCGCCAAAAATAATCAATGCATAAATGGCTAAACTCCAGCCTAATAACGAAAAGATGGTCAACACCACTTGTATAATACCTAAACGAGACATGCCCTATTCCTTGGTTGACGAGATAATAAAAGGCTAATTCGCCAAATATTTAACCGACTTAGTCAAAAGTATCACAATATTCACCATAGAATAGCGTTTTCAGCTTGAGAAAAGTCACCAGCAAGGTAAGATAAACGCCAAATTTATATTTATATTCGTTATGTTGGAGAATTAAGCAACAATGAGCATTGCATCTGTCGCTTCTGTATTTAAAGCTGAACACGCCATTGGTTCACAAGTCACTGTCCGTGGTTGGGTCAGAACTCGTCGTGATTCAAAAGCGGGGATCTCTTTCTTGGCCGTGTATGACGGTTCATGTTTCGACCCTATTCAAGGTGTCGTGCCAAATAGCCTAGCCAATTACAATGACGATGTATTGAAATTGACTGCTGGCTGCTCGGTTATCATGACCGGTGAAGTGGTTGCCTCTCCTGGTGCCGGTCAAGCATTTGAACTACAAGTATCTGAAATCGTGGTCACAGGTTTTGTTGACGATCCAGATACTTACCCAATGTCGGCTAAACGCCACTCTATTGAGCATTTACGTGAACTTGCCCATTTACGTCCTCGCACTAACATTATTGGTGCAGTTGCCCGTGTACGTAACTGTTTATCCCAAGCTATCCATCGTTTCTATCATCAAGAAGGCTTTATTTGGGTATCAACTCCTTTAATCACGGCTTCTGACTGTGAAGGTGCCGGTGAGATGTTCCGCGTGTCGACATTAGACATGGAAAACTTGCCGCGTACTGAAGCCGGTAAAGTTGATTACGACAAAGACTTCTTCGGTAAAGAAGCATTCTTAACCGTATCGGGCCAGTTGAACGCCGAAACGTATGCCTGTGCATTATCTAAAGTGTATACTTTTGGCCCAACGTTCCGTGCTGAAAACTCAAACACCACTCGCCACCTTGCAGAGTTTTGGATGGTCGAGCCAGAAGTGGCGTTTGCAACCTTAGACGATGCTGCTGAATTAGCAGAAAAAATGCTTAAGTTCGCTTTTAAAGCAGTACTTGAAGAACGCATGGATGATTTAACCTTCTTTAACGAGCGTGTCGATAAAACGGTTATTGATCGTTTGCAGGCATTCGTCAGCAGCGATTTCGCGCAAGTGGATTACACTGATGCGGTAGAGATTTTGAAAAACTGCGGTAAAAAGTTTGATTTCGCAGTCGAATGGGGCATCGATTTACAGTCTGAACACGAACGTTATTTAGCAGAAGAGCACTTTAAAGCACCGGTAGTCGTTAAAAACTACCCTAAAGACATTAAAGCTTTCTACATGCGCTTAAATGATGACGGTAAGACCGTTGCAGCGATGGACGTACTTGCTCCAGGTATCGGTGAAATCATCGGTGGCGCGCAACGTGAAGAGCGTTTAGATGTATTAGATGCACGTTTAGCTGAAATGGACTTAAGCCAAGAAGATTACTGGTGGTACCGTGACCTTCGCCGTTACGGCACCGTACCTCATTCAGGTTTTGGTTTAGGTTTTGAGCGTTTAGTCTCCTATGTGACTGGCGTTAATAACATTCGTGATGTTATCCCATTCCCACGCGCACCTCGATCAGCCAGTTTCTAATTATCTCGATAATATAAAACTGCATAAACGCGCCAATTGGCGCGTTTTTTATTGACTGTTTGACCTGTTATTTTGATATTTACCCTCTTGCTATCGCCTTTCTACTCACCACATTGACTATCCCTATCTTAATGCGGGCGTCACAAGGTGATGGCCATAAATGAACTTAACATAAATGAACTTAACATAAATGCCACGAGTAAAGCTTATACCCACAGCTGTTCTGATAAGGCTTTGTTGTTCATGCTATTTCATTAATAATAAAATCAATCTGGGCAGGTGTTCAGTGAGTAAATGAACCGTTAGATATGGCTCATAGATAGCGATCTAAATATTAACAATATGAATGCTCTCTGAATTATCCCGCGACTAACGCTTCGCTCAGATCTCGATTTTTTTCCGCCAAATGAGATAAATAAAACAAAAAAAGTCAGCAAATTGCTGACTTTTTGTACCCACTAAATGTTGGCTTTCAATAATAGTCACGGTATTACGTGCGCCACCACTAATGCAAACCGAAACGAAGTTAATCAATTAACTGAAGCATAATCTCATCTGGTTAACTCCCTCGGCCAGATTTAGACATCTTGACATTGATAATGTGGCCGTTTGGTTTCAGCTGAATGTATTAACTATTTACAATGATGAGATCGCGTAAATGTTTGACGTCATCACGCACGGCCGCAGCTTGCTCAAACTCTAAGTTCTTAGCATGTTCATGCATTTGTTTTTCCAGTTTATCAATTTGATGACTCAAATCGGCAATGCTGGTGTATTTCGCTCGCTCTTCTGCCACTTCGGCATATTTAGAGTGATTTTTACGGGTACCTTTGCTGAAGTTAGTACCACCCACATCCATCACATCTGTGATACTTTTCACTACCCCTCGCGGTACTATGCCATTGTCAATGTTGTGTTGGTGTTGTTTTTCACGGCGACGATCAGTTTCATCCATGGCTTTAGCCATGGAGTTGGTGATGCGATCCGCATATAAAATGACTTTACCGTTAACATTTCGGGCAGCGCGACCTATGGTCTGTATAAGTGAGCGTTCTGAACGTAAAAAGCCTTCTTTATCTGCATCTAAAATGCACACTAATGAGACTTCAGGCAGATCCAGACCTTCACGTAATAAGTTGATTCCGATCAGCACGTCAAAATGCCCTAGACGTAAATCACGAATAATCTCAACTCGCTCAACGGTATCAATATCAGAATGCAGATAACGCACCTTCACTCCATGTTCGTCAAGATATTCGCTGAGATCTTCTGACATCCGTTTGGTTAATGTGGTGACCAACACACGTTCATTGACCGCCACGCGTTTGTGGATCTCAGACAAGAGATCGTCAACTTGAATTCCCACAGGGCGAACTTCAAGCACAGGATCGAGCAATCCTGTTGGCCTTACAACCTGCTCAGCTATCTCGCCGGAACTTTTTTCAAGTTCATATAAGCTGGGTGTCGCCGAAACAAAAATGGTTTGCGGCATTAACCGCTCAAATTCTTCAAACATAAGCGGCCGATTATCTAATGCTGATGGTAATCGAAACCCATACTCCACTAAGTTCATTTTTCGGCTTCTATCGCCTTTATACATGGCCCCAATTTGCGGCACCGTCACATGTGACTCATCGATGATAAGTAAGCCGTCTGCCGGCAAATAGTCTAATAAGGTTGGCGGGCCCTCGCCAGTGGATCGGCCTGATAAATAACGCGAGTAGTTTTCAATCCCTGAGCAATAACCTAACTCGACCATCATTTCAATGTCGTATTGAACGCGCTCAGTGATCCGCTGAGCCTCAATCAGTTTATTGTTATCGAGTAAATATTGACGACGTTCCCGTAACTCTTGTTTAATTTCTTCAGTCGCCGCAATAATTTTTTCTCGCGGAGTCACGTAATGTGTTTTTGGATAAATTGTGGTGCGAACTATTCGCTTATTAATCTGTCCGGTCAAGGGATCAAATTCGCTTAAGCGTTCTATTTCGTCGTCAAATAATTCAATTCGAATCGCTTCTCGTTCAGATTCTGCTGGAAAAATGTCTATTACTTCACCGCGAACACGATATGTGCCGCGTTTTAATTCAATGTCATTGCGTTTGTATTGTAATTCACTGAGTCGGATGAGAATGTCACGTTGCCCGATAAAATCACCCTGGCGTAAATGCAATAGCATTTTCATGTAGGAGTCGGGATCACCCAAACCATAGATAGCGGACACAGAGGCAATAAGTACCACGTCTTTACGCTCTAATAACGCTTTAGTGGCCGATAAACGCATTTGCTCAATGTGAGCATTAACCGATGCATCTTTTTCAATAAAGGTATTAGAAGCGGGTACATAAGCTTCTGGTTGATAGTAATCGTAGTAAGACACAAAGTATTCAACGGCGTTATGTGGGAAAAACTCTTTCATTTCACCATAAAGTTGCGCCGCAAGGGTTTTGTTGGGCGCCATAATAATGGTGGGCCTGCCCATTTGCTTGATGACATTGGCTATGGTGTAAGTTTTGCCTGATCCTGTTACGCCTAATAACGTTTGACTCGCAACACCTGATGCTAGGCCATCCACTAATTTTTTTATCGCTGTAGGTTGATCGCCCGCGGGTTCGAACTTGGACTCTAGGGAAAATACTGACTCTGACACAACACGGTTTCCTATTCTATTGAACCGATGATCATATACCTAAACACGGGGAAATGGCGATACATAATCGTACGGTATTAGCGGTAACTTACATCGATAAGCATGGGCATTGATAAACCCTTGACTGAAAAACCTTGGCCTCGCAGCTAAAATATTGTGAGATGATCTTATTGCGATATAAGATCATTATCAGTCAGATACTCCCTCAATATGACAGAATAAACGTCATTTAATGAAAGTAATAAACAACATCATTAGATCAGGTAGAAAGGTCGCTAATACGCCGAAAAATCAGGCTAAAGCTCAATTTAATACACAATCTATATGACAAAGAGATTACAATTTTGCAACTGACAGAACAGTGAGCAAAAAAAGAAGTTGCTTTTTTTATGTCACTGATTAAAAACAACTTAAATTATCGCCAATTAATTGTACCAATTTAAGTCCGACTCAAGTACTACAAGGGATTGCCGCTCATTTACAGTAGAAGTCCACAAGTTTATCCACAGATTTAGTGGATAAGTCAAGAAAGCTCAATACTGCTGCGGGGTAGCGCCCAAATGAATTTCATCAGAGCGTAAGAAAGTTGTGATGAAATTTAATTACATTTGCACATTTATACGAAAGATAGCGACAATAGTTCAGCTGTTATTTTAAATCATTAGTTAACTGATAGCTTAACAATGCATTGAAGGTCGATCAACATTGCGATCATATCTCGCCAGCTCAAATATTCATTCAACAACTATCACCCGACCCATCTCGCTTGTCATCATTGGCAACGTCCATGCAATGGCTTTTGAGATAATACCAATACTCGAATAACCCCGCCTCACCTGGCAGTCACGTCCGACTCTCTCTTTCGCAATGACATCACAAAGGCCCTCATCAAGTCTGTCGACGATATATTTATAATATGACCTGTGGTATCAAACTCCTTGCAATAAGAAAGCATACGCCATGACAAGGCTCTATGGCTCTATTCATCCAAGGTCTTCGTCGACTCAATATGATTAACTGGCACTTTCCAAAAAAAGTGTCGAAAACGAAATCAGTTTATTAACGAAAACGGATATAAACACGTTCGTCTTGCAAAACATATCTGAAAAAGGTCAACGTAAACACCCAGTCATAGACACCAAATATAAGCGCCCCAGCAGAATATCGTCGTTATCACCTTAAGAATGAATTTTAAGAGTAAGTGATTAATTTTCTTTTCATTGTTCAAAAATCGACATAAATGCCCAAAAGTCGTTCACGATGTGTGTTTGGTAACCAATTAGGCACATAAATGCGTTTTTTTTTATAACTCGAGTTGACTCAGTTACCAGAGCGTTTTACTATGCGCTCCGTTCTCGGCAATACATTGCTAAAAACGCTTCCCCAGTAGTTCAGTTGGTAGAACGGCGGACTGTTAATCCGTATGTCACTGGTTCGAGTCCAGTCTGGGGAGCCA
>NZ_JBEOPO010000064.1:0-13384 GCF_040310145.1 Shewanella sp. S1-49-MNA-CIBAN-0167
ACACCCGTAGCTCAGCTGGTTAGAGCACTACCTTGACATGGTAGGGGTCGGTGGTTCGAGTCCACTCGGGTGTACCATTTCTTGCTTTAACCCCAGTTTTAAAAGCCTTTCCCATTAACAAATTCACTACATTAAAGTATATCTGTGCCAAATCGCATTAACCTCGTGCCAACCAGTCATTTTTCGTGTCTAAAAGTCATACAATTCCATTCTTGTTAAAATTAGCCTATAAAATAAATAAAACTCACAAAAAATATACAAAAACACCAAAAAGGCTTTTTGTGCCCATTTTGTGCCAAACATGTTGGCACAAGTGATTTTTGAACCTCAAAAGTATGACCACTATACTTGCTGGCCCGATGGATGAATTTATACCGAAAAATCTAATTTACGTTGATGCTATGTTCAATTAACAGGATTAAAGAATTATTTTTTAAGCTACTGACTTTCTTAAATCTCGTGATATGTTATCTGTGTATTGTATCGTTTAATCTGCTTAACTTAATGACCAATGCTAGCTTAAACTCAAACTAGAACCATGTTTATTTAGTAACGCCGATCTTCATACGCTAATGGCAAGCTGTTCAATAAGCTGCGCCTTTCTCTCCAATTAGGACGATGCTTATCCATTATCCATTATCCCTTTGAACCTGTCTCTTGATCAGATCTTATAAGCTCTCGCCATCAGCAATCATTTCTTTCGCGACTCGGTAGCCTACAACATGAGACTGTAATGTACTCCAACCTTCCCAAACCGCCGTCCAGCTTGCGATCCCTGTTCGTTTGGTATCGGTGAAACCACCCAACTTTGCGATTGATTGATACGCCCATTTCAGACTCGGCGCGCCTTTATCTTTATGCCCTCTAGGCTTATTAAACCGCATTAGCACCTTCCATTCATCTTCTTCGAGTACCGTGTCACAGCGTTGAGCCTCCACTGCTTTGGCCTCCTCAACCAGCCCTTTTTTACGTAAATAATAAGGGAGGGTGATGGCTTCTCTGAGTTGCAGTAAACGGACGCCGATAAAAGCTAAGATTGAAACCGCTCTTTCTAAGTTCTTAGGCTCTGTCATTCTTTGGCGCTCAGCTCCTGCACCCGTTTTCCATGCTTTATGAAAATCCTCAATTCGCCATCTTGCTGTGTAAATATCAATAATATGAAGTGCTTGAATTAACGTATCGATTGGCTCTGTTGTTAATAGCACCCAGCGCAACGGCTCAGTAACGCTTTTTGATGTTTTTTCTTGAGCGTACACCACGTTTACTGGCTTAGTCTCACCTTTCGTTTTGAACGTAACCTGTGCCACTTTAATGGTTAGCTTGGCTTTTCTTGCCACGCGGTTTACAGGCTTCCCTTTACTATTTTTTGTCCCTTTCTGGGCGATATCGATAGAATATTCACCCCGTTCGGCTTGTGATTCAAGATGTTCAAATAACGTAGAGTCAGTCTCTATCAGCGCTCTAGAATGTTTCGCTCGAACGACAAAACGCTCATTATGCTTCTGTTTATCTTGAATATAACTCAGTATGTCTGCTTCTCTATCACACACTGAAATTACCCGTGACATGAGCTTTCCCAAGCGTTGACGGCAGAAATAAGAGGCTTCTGACCACTTACCGCTTTCTTTTTCGTCAGCATCTTCAGGATTATTAGGACGAAGCCAGTATTGTTGATGAATGAGCCCGATAGTCTGAGTCGTGAAGCTGTCTAATAGCAGGGTTGAATGAACCCACCAACCACGTGATTTATCTGTCGTCGTCCCCAGTTTGCCAAGCTCTTCTGCTACTTGATGTTTGTAACTCAGCGCAGTGGTGTCATCAATGGCTAATATCTCAGCATAGGGCTGGGCAAGCTCTGCAGTATGTTGAAAACCAGAAGCGCTAATCACTTCTGGAGAAATGTTGTCATTACGGATCAATCGATAAGCCCCTTCAACTTTAGCTTCATTACCTCGACATGATAAAGCGATTGACTTACCGCTACAACGCGCCATGTCGGCAGCGACTTCGATGACACGGTCAGTGCGACGCGAGTCACCAAATGAACCGTTTTTAAAGTGATTGTATGACCATTGCTCTGGGTTGAATATTGACATGGTTTTTCTCTAAGTAACTGAAGTTACTTGATCTGATCACAGTTCACCCCAGAAGTTCAATATTTTTTATACTTGTGTAGAAGAGTCAGCCTTTGAACCGCTCATTATGATGACGTTCAATTAAATGCACCAATTAATGGACCAGAATAAACTCTATCCATTCCACTGGTTTTTTGGCTAACTCCAAATTAATCCATAGGCTTTTTGCTTCAATATTGCAGCTGCCCCATTTGGTTTTCATTTTTTTAATGCCTACTGATGACGATTCAACATTAAGCCTCTCTTGCCAATAAGGTAGCAACATGGAAATGGTCTTTTGTACTTGCTGACGATATAAACCATTCAATAACTTTAACCGGTTATCTGCAGTTGTATTATCAGATACTTGTAACTCAATGATGTTATTGCCTTTAATGGATGCTTTATGTTTACCAGAGGTTTTCACTATATCAAGGCGATGTTCTCTACCCCATAGATAATGGCTTTCACCACTCACCATTTCACTAATTGATTGGCGAGGCTGCGCCTCAAAAATCAGCTTGCTGCTTCTTAATTCACGCCAATTTATTAATAACCGCAAGACGAACGACTTGTTCACTGGCACTCGTTGGTACAGACATTTTAGCTCGTCCATTGGGTAGCAATACGCTTAAATGCAAATATTTAATCGGCTTACGATTTACTTGCACTTCAATGCCAACAATATGAATGACCTCAGTAGATGACATTAATAGTATTCGTTTTGTGCCTTAATAAGTGCCATAACCTTTTCTATTATCTACATCATAACCAGCAGTTTCTTGTCTAACCGCATTAGCGATTTCTCGTTCTTTAAATCTATCGCCTAACCATTCTGCTTTTTTGTCCCGCGCACAGCGGTATCAATTTTGGCGGTAAGCGTTTCATCATTACCAAAATTAGCATAAAGCGCCTGTTTCGCAGCAGAATCAACCGAACTTGGATACGTTGAACTTCTGTTATTACTTGGGTTAACCACTTTTTTGGCTAATAGGTATCTAGTGCGAGTACTTGTTGGGATCAATGTTAATTATCGCGCCATTAGCCGAGCTGATATCGATTTTTTCAACCAATGGTGAGCTTACGGCAGCATAGTTCAACTTCTATCTTGTAAACTGATTTAATGATCGCAACTCAATAATCATGTCAAGATTAGATCCCTTATCAACCCTCACAACAGCTTTTGAATGCTGGCGTAGCAACAGGAATAGTCGTCAGGCTCCAACCCCCAATACATTGCGTGAACAAGCCGTCGGATTACTCGAACATTATTCTTCTAGCAAAATAACATCCGCACTACGGATTAGTGGCGGCCAGCTTAAACAGTGGCGAAATAGCGTAAACCCTCAACTCAGTCCCCACCAGTTTGTGCACCGACCCATTTCAACATCATCTGCTCAAACCCCTTTTAACGTAGTGCTCCAAATTGCTCACGGAGATACGATGTCTTTATCAGGCGTTGATCATCCACAAACCCTTATTTCGCTGATCAGGGCGTTGAAATCATGATACATCTTACCGCTGAGACGCATATCTTAATCGCCATTGCACCTGTCGACTTTCGTCAGGGAATGGATGGTTTAGCGGCACTATGCCGTTATACATTAGCGGCTAACCCTCGCTCTGGCTCGGTGTTCGTCTTTATTAACCGCAATAAAACCATGGTACGTGCATTATCATATGATGGCAGCGGCTTTTGGTTGATGACCAAGCGGTTGTCAAAAGGCAAGTTTGTACATTGGCCAGGCTCAAAGCAAAAAATTGAACCGTTCATCGCCAAGCAGTTACGGCAGCTGTTGCTGAACGGCGATCCAATGTGGTAAAAACACGATCTTATTTAAGTCAAAAAGCAGCGATATTAGTGCTTGATTGTTAATGTTATCGGATCATAATCCTTCCCCAACAACCTCGACTTCAGCCTAAACGACGTGGATAAACCGTGAGTAAACCCTTTACCGATATTGATGGACCCGCACTTGAATCGCCGATATCGCAAGTCAGTGAGGCCAAAGAGAACAACCTCGCGTTAAGTCCAGAGGATTGTCAGTTATTACTTGATGCGTTGCTGACGTTGGCGAGCATGCAAGACCGGTTAGCCCACCATGATGTCACAGTGCATAAACTGCGAAAATTGTTGGGTATTGAAAAGTCATCTGAAAAGCTTGGCAGCGTACTTAAGCAAGCGAGATCATCCGGTAAGAAAAGCAAAAACCGTCAACACGATGAAGGTGAAGGTTTTACACCTGTTAAGCCCGTCGTTATCGTTCACGAAATGACTGATGTGGCTAAAGGTGATACCTGTACGGAGTGCTTAACCGGTAAAGTGTATAAAACTGAGCCTGGTAGCTTACTGCGTATTACAGGGCAAAGCCCGTTCAAGCCTGAGCAGCATGTGATGGAGCGTCTTCGCTGTAATACTTGCGGTGCTTATTTCAGTGCGCCTCTGCCCGATGACGTCTTAGTCGATGGTGAAAGCCAGCAAAAATATGGTTACTCTGCGCGGTCATTGATGGCCATTTACAAATACTTTGCAGGATTGCCTTTTTATCGTCAGTGCAGTATTCAAAAGCTACTGGGGGTAAAAATTACCGCTTCAACGGTCTTTGACCAAGTTGAGCGGGTTTGTAATGATATTTATCCTGTGTACCAGCAGCTTTTTAATGTAGCCTCAGACGCCGAACATTATTATCTTGATGACACGACGCACCGCATTTTAGACGCTAAACCGGTCGAGAAAGCCGTCCGTAATAGCGATAAAACACGACTGCGTAGCGGTATTTATACCTCAGGGGTTATCGCCACACTGAAAGATAATAATACCATCGTCTTGTTTGAAACCAACATCGGCCACGCAGGTGAATTCATTGACAGCATTTTGCATAAACGCAGTCAATCATGTGATAAGCCCGTCATCATGAGTGATGCATTACCGAGTAATCGTCCCACGGCAAGAGAGGCTACAATGTCACTGTGTAACAGCCACGCCAGACGACAATTTGTCGATGTGATTAATCATTTTCCTGAGGAAGTTGAGTATGTGCTCAAACGCTATGGAGAAATATGGGGGAATGATGATTTTGCTAAAAGCGAAAAACTATCCCCTGTGGCTAGGCTTGCTTATCATCAGGCTCACTCATTGCCCATCATGGAAGACATTAAATTACATGTCTATGCAGTTGGCTCAGTAAGAATGTATTGGCGTGTGAATGATTGCCAAATTTAACAATCTGTTAGGTATTTCTCTTTCCATTTTTCTACGATTGAACCGATAACAGAACTCACTCAGGTATTCTTGTAGGTACTTTCCCGAAACACCATGAAATGTCCCAAGTAAAAATGCCTTTAAGTTACCAATGGCAATATGAACCCAAGGCAGCCATTCATCAACAAGCTCACTGGGGGTAACCCTCGCTTCATGTTGTTGAGTCTTATCTATAATGTTCAACGCAGGTAAGCCGTCTGTATGCACTTTTTGCTGTCTCGTTAAGTGTTTGGCAACGAACTTTTCAACACTATCATGGCAAACGCTATTCACAGCCTGCATAGCAATAAATCCAGCTCCTTTTCCTTTGCTTTCAACGGCAACTAAAACAGGTGTTTTACCTCCTGCTCCACGTCCACGCTTGCCCTTCCTTCTGCCACCCACTAACGCATCATCAATTTCAATAACGCCTGACAGTCTATATAAGCTGTCTCTATGGCCCATAGCCGTTCTCAGCTTACTTAATATCAAACGTGCCGTTCGCCAATTAACTTCAATGTGCTTGCTCAATCTTAATGCTGAAATACTGCCTTTATCTGAGCCTAAAAAGTAGATTGCCCAAAACCACTTAGTGATAGGAATACGGCTACCGTGGAATAATGTGTCTGCTGTGACCGATGTTTGTTTATGACATTGACTGCATTCATATAAATTGCGGGTTGTAAGCTCATAGGCATGCTCACAAGAGCATCTAGGGCAAACAAAACCATTAGGCCATCTCATTTTCTTAATGTGATTTAAGCAATCAGTTTCAGCGCTGAATTGACGTTGCCATTCAAAAAAACTCGTTTCAGGCATTTTCATAGCAAATCTCACTTCTAGTCTTGATTTATACTATAAGAATAGGCCAAAACTGACTCAGATGCATAGGCATGTTAAATTATGGGGCGAAGCGCATATAGCCAACGAAACGGTCGAAGAAAATAGTGGCTTGGGCAAAGCTATCCGCTATTTCATTAAACACTATGTTGGACTCCGTTATTTTTGCAGTACGGAAGGTGTGCAAATCGACAATAACCGTATTGAGGCGATGCTAAAAATCATCGTGCGAGACAGAAAAAATGCGATGTTCCACAAAACATTACTGGGCGCAACGATTGGCGATGTGGTTACCTCAGTTATCGCAACGGCAAGTGAAGCGGGTATTAATGTCTTTGATTACTTCACCACATTGCAGCGGGAAAGTGCGCAGGTAAAAGCCCACCCAGAAAATGACTTACCGTGGAATTATATCACCAAAAGTTAAGTCATTTAGATAAACCCCACCTAAACAGATTAACGTAGGCTTAACCGCCTAGGTCAAGCTGTGCCTGTAAATTGATGATGTCACGCTATACTGCCGTAAGCTCACAACCAATGGATTATCTAATAATCTATTAACCGCCTTTTCGATATAGCTGGCATTTTTGGCTTTGGCCATGCCAACCGAAGCAAACCGTTGAGTGTAAATGACCGTTTTAAAGTCACTGATATCAATGTTGATGAGTCCGGTTACGCTTAGCATGAAGCTTAACCCTGACAAGGTATCTAATAGCAGTTGATAGCTGATATGAAACGTATCGATAAGCCTTACTTTACCACCCAGCACTTTGGATAATCGCTTTTATTCATTTAGTTGCAGTAATTTCAAAAAGAAAAAACTGCAATTGTTAACTGAGATTGACTATATTTGCATATTGAAATAGATAACTTTACTCCAAGAACACTTTTTAAATAAATAACGTAAACACGACAGCCAAAGACCTCATAGAGAGGTAATAATGTTATTCATCATTACGGCCATAATGAGTTTGCAGACTTTGCTCATGTTCAAGATTGAAAGGCACTGAGGGATCAAACGTGGGTGCATCTTTCACTTGCTGCTGCGTCATATCAACATAAATTTTAGAGGTAGGCCAACTCACCTCTTTAATCCATTTGGGCGCAATCAAAACCAGATGACCCAACCACCAATTACTGGTGTTAACAATCAAATAACGAATAGCCCAATTGTCGGTATCTATCAACATACCTTGCAAGTGGCCCAATTCACCGTCTATGGCATCAAGGTGATAATCCGTCACGGCATGACTGCTGCGTAGATGATGATCATTATCCCGTGATAGTGCAGCCTCGACGTCTGCGGACATCTCTGAGTTATCTATGTTATCTGGTTTTGGCGCGACACTATAATAACCAGGTGACATCATGTTAGGACTGGGCTCACTATGATCTACCTCATGCTGCCTAGAGACTGGTTTTTCGCTATCGATGTCAGGGCTGTTTTTTACCTGCTCTCTTGAGATTGTGACAGTAAGCGTCTTATGCTCCTGATTAAACTCTTTGATTGATATGGGTGAAAGCAATATTTTTTTGCTTGATAACCAAGATCCCGTTTCGACCACCAAGTATCGGATCACCCAATGCTTGTCATCAAAATAAAAATCTTTGGTTAATCCAATATCGCCATCAGAGGCGTGAATGGCTAAACTTTTTAAATCATCCAATGTATGTAACATGATGTATTAACTCCAGATTGAAGATGGAAAACAATAAATCATTGCTTTGCTAATAGAATGAATATCTATCAGCTTGCACCAAATTTCATATTCAATCTGTTCGGTGTCGCACCGAAGGAGCATCAATACTAGCCTAATCTAGATCTATCTATAAATGTTAAGGTGAACTAGCATGACTGACATAGAAAAATTAGAGTTAGCGGCCCATCGCAGCAATATTATCGAAGACGTCCACAATTTGATTGAGAAATATCGCGCTATTTTTGGATGGGATGTGCCCGATATAGATGAAAACCTGGCAAACAGGTTAATTTTAAATGAAGTTCGTCAGGCGCTTGATGATATTCAAAATAAATAAATTGCAAATATCAGTCAAAGCGCTTCAATATGTGAGTTTAGGCCGACGAAAAAAATCAGATGTTAAGTGCATCTTGCATCAGACAGCACATAAACTTAACTAACTCCGGCGGCAAAGGCCGAATGTATAGCCACTAGAAAAATGGCTCTTGCAATCACTTTGCTGCTCAGCCTTTTTATGCCATTCATCTTCACAAAACAGCACCCTTAGTAGCTGACTTGCTGCCTAAACGTAATCGCTGGAGGCCGTTGTTTAGTCTCTTTCCTATGAGTGAAACGCAGCTTTGCAAAGGCCTTTTTTACTATCTCCCCCCCAACTAAATATCCTGTCGATGAGCATAAATACAACTCAACATTCAATACCTTTTGAACGAAAAATAATGGTTCCACTCGCCTGCTGTGATCGCAAATCACGCTAAACAAGGCACTTTAACTATCTCGATTCAACAAACTCTGTTATATTGATAACAAGATTACTTAAGTATTATGCAATATTTAACATAAGAAAGATCATGGGTAGTAGTTAATGTCTCACTTTAATATATTGAAAGGTTATCAATGATTGACCCAAATGAGAACATATTACTTAAAGCATTACCTGAAGCGACAAAACAACGCTTATTTCCACAGTTAAAGATAATAAAACTGGCTTTAGGTAAAGTTATTCATGAAGCTGGTCAGAATCTTGAAAATGTCTATTTCCCCATTGACAGTATTGTCTCTTTACTAAACGTCCTCGAAGACGGGGCATCGGCAGAAATATCTGTTGTCGGCAATGAAGGTTTAGTGGGCATTGCGGTGTTTATGGGGGGAGAAAGCACCATAAATCGCGCCATAGTGCAAAGCGCAGGCCGAGCCTATAAATTGTCCGCATCAGTATTGCTCGATGAATTTAACGACAATCAAAGCCTTCGCGAACTGTTGTTACGTTACACTCAAGCACTGATGGCACAAATGGCGCAGACGGCAATATGTAACAGGCACCATTCTATCGATCAGCAACTTTGTCGTTGGCTGCTGCTGTCGCTTGATAGACTTGCTAGCAACAATCTCACTATGACCCAAGAGTTGATCGCCAACATGTTAGGCGTTAGACGAGAAGGCGTAACTGAAGCCGCCGGTAAACTGCAAAAACTTGGGGTAATCAATTATAAGCGCGGCCAAATTACCGTGATCAACAGACAAAAACTCGAAACGCTGTGCTGCGAATGTTATGCCGTGGTAAAGATTGAATCCGATAGACTAGAAACCTTTTAACTAAATTATCTATGCCAAGCTACCCCTCATTGGTGGCTTGACATGGTATATTTGGCTATCTTGTCGTTTATAACAAATCATCCCAGCCATTATAAAACAATAACGTCATGCCCTTTCTATATTCTCCCAAGCAAGATTAATCGGCTTCACAGCTAGACACTTAAGGTGCAATGAATTAATTTCAGTCAAACTCAGTGTTGTGAAACCATGATATCTTGAAATCATAGCATTATGAAATCATAGCATTGTGAAACCATAGCCACCTACCCCACTGATTTACTTGAGTCCTCAATAGCGATGTCGCTATCTTAGATGACTATGCTCGTTCGCCATGTTATGCCGTTTCCATATAGGGTATTGCTTGTGAAATATTAATATTTTCAGTTTGCTAGCCCCTAGCTGTGCAACTGTTACACCGGCGCTGCCATCGAAATGGTGCGAACCAACTTCTTATTAACGAACTGCTGAATGCCCATTTCGCCGAGTTCGCGGCCATAACCGGAATCTTTGACGCCGCCGAACGGAAGCGCGGCATCGGTCCAATCAATATTGTTGATGAACATCATGCCAGTATCAATCTGACTGGCAACGCGTTTGCCACGAGCGGCATCTTCGGTAAACACGGAACCACCAAGTCCGAAGTCTGAATCGTTGGCAAGCGCGATGGCCGCTGCCTCGTCCTTGACCCGAAAAATTAACGCGACTGGGCCGAAAAACTCAGTGCGATAAGCAGGGTTGCCTGGCGCAATGTTGGTCAGTATAGTGGTCTGCATGAACGCTCCTGGGCAGTAGATACGCTTGCCACCCATTAACACCTTAGCCCCATGGGCTACAGCATCATCGACCTGCTTCAAAATATTAACCAGAGCGGCTTCTTGCGACATCGGCCCCTTGGTGGTTTTTTCGTCCATCGGATCCCCAGGTTGCTGAAGTTCAAGCGCGGTTTGAAACTTTTCGATGAATTTGTCAGCAATCGAATCGAGCACAATAAAGCGTTTCGCAGCACAGCAGGTTTGTCCCTGGTTGTACATACGTCCCCACACTGCCCAGGGAATAGTGTTGTCGAGTTCTGCGTCATCAAGCACGATAAAGGCATCACTGCCACCGAGCTCCATCGACGAGGGTTTGAGGTTTTGCCCTGTTCGGGCGGCAACGCTTCTGCCAGCGGCAAAACCACCGGTCAGTGCCACGCCCTTGACGCGCGGGTCGTCGATAATCTGGTTAGACTGTTGGTGCGAAACCAGCAGATTTGTGTACAACCCCTCAGGTGCGCCCGCATCAATCAGCAACTGCTCAAAGGCAATAGCACATTGGGGCACATTGCTGGCATGTTTCACCACCAAAACATTGCCCGCCATCAGTTGCGGGCCTGCGACACGAGCAAGTTGATAAAAGGGAAAGTTCCACGGCTCGACGCAGAAAATCACGCCTATCGGGCTGCTTTCCATATGGGCTTCGCCATGTTCCGGGTCAAGTTGCTCTGGAGCTAAAAACGCTTCCGCGTGCTCTGCATAATAGCTGAGGATTTTACCACTGAAATTTACTTCGCCACGGGCTTCATCAATTCGCTTCCCCATCTCCAGTGTTGCCAGCTTGGCATAGTCATCAGTATGAGCATGCAGAAGTTCCGCAGCCTTGGCCATAATAGCGGCGCGTTGCTTATAGCTGGTGTTTTTCCATGTTTGGTAACAGGCGTGCGCAGTGGCAAGCTTCTACTGAATTGTGCTACCTCGGCGATGACTTTTGGTGTTAACGCTCTTGAGAAGTCGCGAGAGTTGGATAGTCGGTATAGCCCTTGGCGCCAGGTACGTAAAAAGTCGCTTCGTCTGGCGTGTTGAGCTCGGCATCTTGGCGCATCCGAGCGACGAGATCAGGGTTAGCCAAAAACGGGCGGCCAAAGGCTACCAGGTCGCCATGTTTAGCGCGTAACGCCTGTTCAGCGCTTTGATGATCAAACCCTCCAGACAGGATGAACAGACCATCGAAACCAGCGCGCAGCTTGAGTTTGAAGTTGACGGGCACGGTTGGTGCGCCCATGGATGAATGATCGACCAGGTGGATGTAAAGAAGCCCATCCGAGGAAAGCGCCTTGGTCAATGCCAGGTACTGAGTCTCTACGTCAGGGAATGCGCCGGTGCCATTGAACACACCGTAAGGAGAGAGCCGGATGCCAACCCGGTCGCTGCCGATGGCAGCAACTGTCGCACGCACGATTTCCAGCGCGAGTCGGTTACGGCTTTCAATGCTGCCGCCGTAACCGTCAGTGCGCAGGTTGACCCGCGGATTCAAAAACTGCTCGATGAGGTAGCCGTTGGCGCCGTGTATTTCGACACCGTCGAAACCTGCGTCCAGCGCGAGCTTCGCCGACGTCACATACTCTTTTACCACATGAGCAATATCAACCTCGGTCATTTTTCGTGGCGTACTGTGGGGCTGCCTACCTAGGGCGTCGGTATACATCTCACCGGGGCATACCGCAGAGTCGGGCCCGAGTACTTCGGCACCTGTCGGCAAGTTTTCGACATGCGCGACTCGACCGCAATGCATCAACTGTAAGAAAATTTTACCGCCTTTGGCGTGTACCGGTGAAGTGCTTGCCCTCCATGCATTCATCTGCGCGCTATCAAAGAGGCCGGGGATGCGTGGGTAGCCCAGTCCGTTCGGGCTGGGCGAAGTGCCCTCGGTAATAATCAGTCCTGCCGTCGCACGTTGGCCGTAGTAAGTTGCCATCAGCGCGTTCGGCGTGTGCTCAGGCGTAGCCCGACTGCGTGTTAACGGCGCCATTACCATGCGATTGGATAGCTGCAGCGAGCGGTTAGAAAACGTTTCGAAAAGCATAAGCTAGATATCCTGTTATGTATGATGAGGATGAATCCTGCCGAACCCGAGGAAAATATCATTGCGGCAAATCCTGAGAACTACAGCTTGCGCGCTGGCATTTGGCTGGTCTGTTCGATAGAACACATACCCACAAATGACGCCTGCAGATCCAATAGGGTCATTGGCTGGCAGAAAGTTCGCTAGCGAACAGATGAAATGTCGTCAATCGCATATTATATGTGTGATGCTTACTCGTCAGACATGAGAGCCATGATTTATGAAGGAGTTTTATTGAATGCTGCGACTTCTGTATTTGGATCTGGCTTGGCCTGCTTGTTCGCACCCCTACTACTGAGCGTAGGAATACTATGCTATCCAGACCAATGATACCAATAATACTTTGGGACTCAACATCCCGACGCGTTACTGAGCTGACCCTACTTGCGATACTAACCCTATGTGGGCCGTCCGCTATCGCAGGCGATGGACCATGGCCGTCATTTACAGCGACGGCGCTTAGCGGCGAAAAAGTTGACAGCAACAAACTGATAGGTCAACCGACACTGCTCATACTTACGCCGTCTCGCAATGCCGCAACATCCACTCGGGAATGGGTTAACACATTGCGATCAAAGATAGATCATACTCAATATCGAGTTCGCGACGTACTGGCTGTCAATTTACCCTTCTTTATGTCGGAAGAAGATGTCATTGGAACGGCCAAAGAGAGCGTGCCGCAGCGCTATCACGATCAAACCTGGATTCTCAACTCACAGATCATGGAAAGCGCGTTGGGTGTGCCCTCCGATAGCGAAGAGGCCGTCATTGTTGTTTTGGATAAGAACGGTAATCTGATATCGCAGGTTCATGGTAAGGTCACGGCGGCGCGGATGAGTGAGGTCACCAATGCCTTGCAGAGGCTGACTAGTGACTAACCGCCTCCGTCGCCGTCCATTATCACTGTAATATCGCTTTGCCAATATCATATTGGTCGGGCTTCTATACCCGTGATCATTGAAAATGCTTGATTTTGTCCCAAATGGGATCATCATAGCCCCATGAAACAAATTACACTC